>SKQZ01000055.1 GCA_007118765.1 Candidatus Hydrogenedentota bacterium | reverse complement strand
GGCAGCATCGGATTCAGAGAGCCCACCGATCCGCCCGATCATCTGGATTGGAACCTCTGGCGCGGCCCGGCAGTTGTGGACGAATTCCACCGCAATTACGTGCACTATAATTGGCATTGGTTCTGGAACACCGGCAACGGCGACCTGAACAATCAGGGCACACACCAGCTTGATGTCGCTTGCTGGGCGCTGGATAAAGACCAAACCCTCCCGGTGCGCACCATAGCCATTGGCGGACGCTTTAAGTGGGACGATCAGGGCGAAACCCCCAACACCATGTTTGCCCTTGCGGAATTCCCGAACGGTCAGCAGATTTTCTTTAATGTCCGCAATGTGAATTACGAGGACTATGAACACCAGGTCGAGAATGAGTATTACTTTGAAGATGGCGGCAAGATTATTCGCGGCAAGTACTACCCCGCGGGAAGCGACGTTGGCGAAGATATTGATGTGCCCGAAGGTCATGTGACGCCCGGCGGCAACTATGGCAGCTTCATCAATGCCTGTCGCGCAAACGATCCCACCATGGCCAACGGCAACGCTTACGATGCCCATTATGGCAGTGTGGTCGGCCATCTGATGAACAACTCGTATCGGCTTGGTCAGCCCATGCCTTTCAATGCCCAATCGGCACGCTTTGGCGACAGCAGGCCCGAGGCCTATGAGCATTTTGGCCGGCTTCACGAGATCATGCACAAAGGCGTTGGCCTTCCCGAAGATGGCACCGAATATATTGTCGGGCCGTGGCTGACATTTGATCCGGAAACGGAACGGCATGTCGGCGAGTATGCGGATGAAGCCAATGCACTGCTGAAGGACCCGAATCGTCCGGGATTTGAAGTGCCGGATGTGAAGGACGTCTAACCAGCGTAGAAATATTAGGCCGATACGGGAACGCCTGTGTCGGACGGACAGTAGCTCGCCGGATTTCCTCGTGCAGTCGTGTGACGTGCATGTCGGGAATCCGGCGAGATGTTTTTTACAGAAAGGGAAACGCCGTGATGTGCTTCTGTCTTTGCGTGATGTTGATGGCCGCTGAAACCGGCGACGAGGCGCCACGCTATGTTTTTATCAACAAAGCGCCCGGCATCGAATGGGATGCAGGCCATCCGGACAGTTTCACTCGTGACGGGTTCGACGAAATACGCGATGCAATAAACCCGTCCGGCAATCCACACTTGCAACTGGGTGTGTCGTTCGTGTTTGATTTCCTGCGTTATGACCTGGACCTGGTGGCGCAAAGCCTGCAACGGTTTCTCGAATTAAGCTTGAAAACAAACATGCCGGTGCTCGTTAATCTTGATGGTATGAACTGGTGGGGCCACCGGCCTGATTTGTGGAACTGGTGGGATCCGGATGCACCTGGATATGACCCTGATAACCGGCATAACGTTGAATGGTACGATTGGGGGCCTGAACATGCCGTTCGGATCGGATGGCGCAATTGGGGACATCAAATCCGTGTGCTGCCCATGATGAATATGGCGAGCCCGGCGGTTGTGAAGGCCCATCAGCAGGCGCTGCGACGCTTGCTGCCCCTCGTTGCTGAATGGTGGCAGGCGCTTCCCGAAAACAAGAAATGGCTGCTGGGCGGCGTAAAACTGGGACACGAGGTGAGCATTGGGGTGAATGCCTATTATTATCCGCAGGGCAATGCGCTTGCGGATATGCCCGCCACGCAGGACCCGGAACATGGCTTGGACTTTTCACAAGGATGGCACGGCGGTTTGCAACCGTTGGGATATGCTGCGGCGACCACCTTGGGGTTGAAAGACTCAGGGGAACTTGCCCGAGATGACATCGCCAAAATTATTCATGGTTACCTTGCTATGCTGGCGAAAGAAGCCCACCGCGCCGGACTGCCGAGAGAAATCGTTTTCACCCATCAGGGCGGCAATTATGCCCCGTGGGAGAAGACCATGCCTTGGTGGCCCGCTTTCAATGAGTGGTCGGCGCCCGGCTGGAGCTTTTATTTTACTGACCCGGCTGATGCAGACGGACTCGGCGCTGCGTTGGACAAACACGGCACAGGACGCTGGGCCGCCGTTGAATGGTGGTGGCACGGAGAGAACGCGGCCGGCTGGCGCGACCACTTCGAGCGCACCCTGTCGTTTCGTGATTGTCGGTTTGTTGTGGTCTACAACTGGAACTGTGGCCTGTCTTTGAAACAACATCCCGATGGGATTGACGCATTGAACGCCATGTTCGGCAAGACGCCCGCGCTGTGAGGACTATTGCGGCGATATGTTCGATATTGTATGCGCCTGCGCAGGAGGCCCGTCAATGCGCATGCCGTTGAGCATCAAGGTAAACTCAATAACGGTGGCGGCGCCGAACATGGAGTCTTCCACGCCCCAACCGCGCAGGGGTTCAAAGGAGTAGTTTTCCGAGAATCGGGTGGCGCGGATAATGTCACGCAACACGGCCTGCATATATCCCCTTGCTTTTTCTTCCAGACCGCGGCGCAACAAACCGTGGCTGATCATGGCGCCAACGGGATGCTTATAGAAGTCCAGGCCGGCCAGATCGCGGGCGGGGTCATACATGCTTAGAAACAGTTCCATCAACGCCTCATCCGCCCAGTCAGGCAATCCGTCCAGATACAGTCCGCTGCATACCCACGTGGCATGACCCGCATCGTGTGTATTGGTGTCCTTATAATAGTATTGCACCGGATGGGGATACTCCTCCGGGAAGAACCACTGCAAATACGCTTCGGTAACCCGTTCGCCCATGGCGCGCCATTCGTCGGCGTCAAGGCCCAATCTCGTCGCGATCTGTTTGGCATAGTGCAGGTCCAGCAGCAGTGAATCCACAAAGTTGCTGTCCCGTTGATGCGGGTTGTCATGGTCGCGATAAATCCAGCGCGGGTTCTTTTCCCGCCACCGCAGGTAGCGGCTGATGGGCGGGTATACTTTTTCCAGCCGCGTCCGGTCGCCCGTGTTGGAGTAGAGTACCCAGGCGGTTTCCGCTTTGCGCGACGGCAACACTTCCCCGTCCAGCCAACCGTCCGCATCCACCTGCATCATCATGCCTTCAAACGCGTCCCATGCGGTGTCCGGATCAATATGGACGAGCAGTTGTTGTGCAAAGAAACTTTCCCACGCCGCCGATGCGCGCGCTTTGCTTGCCCCTTCGGACCACAGAGAAGGCTTGCCTGTGGGAGTCTGCGGATAGGGATAGGCATTCTCCGGCATGGGCGGCAACACATTTTGCAGCACAAACGTCCATGCCGCGTAATAGGCGCGACGGTGTTCGGCTGCTGTTACGCCCTTGGCATCAATATCCGTGATGCCGAAGTGTTCCGGTGCGGGCACACGTCCGAGCATTTCACGCCATGCCGTCTTGCGCGCGGCCAGCCCCGCCGCGTGGTCGCGTGTCTGCGTTGCCTGTTGCAACGCCGCATCTTGCGCGTTGTCGCCTGTTGCGAAGGACACAGTGAAGGCGAGGCGGGTTTTGCCGGGCGTCAGCGGTACATCAAACCACCAGCGAAAACCGTCTTGTGCCGCCGCAAACCCTTCGGGCACGGCGTAACCGGTCTCCAGCTGCTGTGTCAGCGCGAGCGCGTGGGCGTAGCCGTCTCGTTGAAAGGCAATGGCGCCCTTCGGTTCATCAAGATGGCCCGGATCCGCCTGCGAATGCCCTTCCACACGCAGTACGGCCGGCGCATCTCCCTTCACATGAACATCCAGCAGCCGGACAATAGTGTCTTCATCATGGAAAAAGTCCCGTCCGGCAATGTGTGTGGCGTCCGTTTCGTATTGGGCCGCAAACGACAGCTGATGGGGATGCCAACATGAGTCCACCGTCGCGGCGCGTCCCATGTCAGGGTCATCCTCATGCAATGCGATTTCCAGGGAAGCAAGCGTGGCGGCGGCGTTATCGCCCACGGCAAAGAACTTTACCTCGAATGATTCCCGGTCGCGCCAGCCGTCCACCTGCGTCAAGTCGTAGGTATAGACGCCGGCACGTTGCGTGTCATGTTGGACGTAAGCGTCTACGGGAAGGTCCTCATGTCCTATTTTCAGCGCCCATGCGCCCCTCACATCCGGCGCCGAAATACGGATGAATCCGGCACGGGCGGGGAAAGGGGGCGTGATGGTCAGGGCGGCATGACCCCACGGATCGCCGGCCGCTTCCACGGCAATCGTTGCCTTGTCATTGTCCTGTTGGGCCGTGGCGCCCTCAAAGATCCACGGGCCGGTTTCGGATATCCAGTCGGCATTTGGCGTGAGACACTGATGCCAGGTGCGCGAAGAATGCGCCACAGTGGCCGCATCAAGCACACGTATGGCGGCCAAGCCTTGCAGCCGCTCAGGATGCGCCCCATGCCAATGGCCTACATGCAGCGCCAACAGGTTACACAGCGGTGTTGAACGTTCTGTAATCAGCGAAGGATTCAGCACCAAGCGGCTGTGGGGCACGCTTAACCAGCGCCATTGCTCCGCGCCGTCATGGTATAGCGTGTCCAAGTCAAATGTGCCTGTGCCGCCAACGCGCACCGTGCCGATGCGCTCCGGCGATGTTTTTCCGGCATTCGGATCGTCTTCTGCGGCGCTTGCGCAAAACAAGGCGAATGGGATTACGATACAACAGTAAAAAGGCATTGTGTAATTCATGTTTTTCCTTTGGGGTTAACGCCATGAGTGTGCCGTACATCATACACGATTGGTTGTGTCGCAGGCGATGCCGCATGGCCGGTGGCGTGCGCGTCGCAAACGACTTGACATGGGCGTGGAAATGTGCTACCATTCTGTTAGCACTCTATACGGTTGAGTGCTAACGCCCGGCTGGTGATTCGTGCTGGGCGGTGGTGCGTATGTATTCACGAAAATTTTTTAATGAAGGAGAATTGCGCTATGGCAGCAAAGAAATTGCTTTACGATCAAAGCGCCCGCCTTGCGTTGTTGGATGGCGTGGACCAGCTTGCGAATGCGGTCAAGGCCACGCTCGGGCCGCGCGGCAGGAACGTCTTGTTGGAGAAATCCTTTGGCCCCCCGAAAGTAACCAAAGACGGTGTTACGGTGGCCAAGGATGTTGAGTTGGAAGAACCATTTGAGAATATGGGCGCCCGCATGGTGCGTCAGGCGGCGAGTAAAACCAACGACCTTGCCGGCGACGGCACAACCACGGCGACGGTGCTTGCCCAGGCGCTGGTACATGAGGGGCTGCGGCATGTGACCGCCGGCGCCAATCCGATGCACCTCAAGCGGGGCATCGAAAAAGGTCTTGCGGCGGCACTGGACGCGGTGGCTTCCGCCGCGAAGAAGATTAAGAACCCGGATGAAATCAAACAGGTGGCAACGGTGTCCGCCAACGGCGACGCAACCATTGGCGATATCATTGCCCAGGCCATCGAACGGGTTGGCGAAGACGGCGTCATCACCATCGAAGAAGGCAAAGGCTTTGAGACCGAGGTGGAGATGGTGGACGGCATGCAGTTTGATCGCGGGTATATATCGCCCCATTTTGTTACGAATGTCGAAAGCATGCGGGTCGAACTTGAAGAACCGTATATTTTGTGCTACGAAAAGAAAATCAGCACCATTCGTGACATGCTGCCCTTGCTCCAGAAAGTGGCGCAGAGCGGCAAGCCGTTGCTGCTTATTGCCGAAGACCTTGAAGGCGAAGCGCTTGCCACGCTGGTGGTGAATCGGTTGCGCGGCGTATTGAATGTTGCTGCCGTGAAGGCGCCGGCATTCGGTGACCGTCGCAAAGAGATTTTGCGGGATATCGCCATTCTTACGGGCGGCCAGTTTATCAGTGAAGATTTGGGCATGACCCTTGAAAATGTGGAACTGGACCATCTTGGCACCGCAAAACGGATTGAAATCACCAAAGACAACACCACCATCGTGCAGGGCGGCGGCAAAAAGAAAGAGATCAAAGGACGCATCGACCAAATCCGCAATGCCATTGAAACGACAACGTCCGACTATGACCGTGAGAAGTTGCAGGAGCGGTTGGCGAAGTTGGCGGGCGGTGTTGCCGTGATCCAGATTGGCGCGGCGAGCGAAGTGGAGTTGAAAGAAAAGAAAGACCGCGCTGACGATGCGCTGAATGCCACGCGTGCCGCGATTGAAGAAGGCATTGTGGCGGGTGGCGGCGTTGCCTTGCTGCGCGCCCGCACAAAGGTCGAGAAGCTGGACCTTGAAGGCGACGAGAAGACCGGCGCCATGATGCTTGCCCGCGCCATGACGCAGCCGCTGTCGGCCATCGCCGAAAACGCCGGATGCGAAGGCGGTGTCATTGTGAATGACATTATGGCGGCCAAAGGCAATGTCGGCTACAACGCGGAGACCGGCAAAACCGAAGACCTGGTGAAGGCGGGCATCATTGACCCGGCCAAAGTGATTCGGTGCGCACTGCAAAACGCGGTTAGCGCCGCGGCCATGATCATCACCACCGAGTGCCTGATTACCGATGCCCCTGAAGAGGACGACGACAAATAGTTCTCATGAAGTTATCGCAACACGGCGTGCGGATGTGTTCATTCGCACGCCGTTTTTGATCCGGCGCCCTGTGAAACAAGATGAACTTCGTCGGGTCGAGGCGGTACAATAAGCCAACACCAGCAAAAGGAGTAGTATTGTGTTGCGAGTTGCAATCATTGGGCTGGGTCCCATCGGCAATGTTCATGCGCGTCATTATGGCGAGCATCCCGACTGTGAGCTGGTTGGCGTGTGTGACATCCTTCCTGAACGCGCGGATGCGGCGGCAGCCCGATTTGGCGCGCTCCCGTTTTATGATGCTGCGGAAATGCTGCGAACGGTAAAGCCCGATATTTGTGGCGTATGCACCGGCGGGCACGAATACGGCAGCGACCATTACGCGCCCACCATGCAGGCACTTGAGGCGGGTTGTCATGTGCTTGGCGAAAAACCCATCTCCAATGATGTTGCCGAGGCGGAAAAGATGGTGCGCATGGCCCGCGAACGCGGTGTGTGCTATGGAATAAACCTGAACCACCGCTTTACGAGGTTGACGGGCATTGCAAGACAATGGATCAATGACGGACGACTTGGCCACGTGCTCTTTGCAAACATGGCCATGTGGATCAAAAATCCCCGTGAATCCTCGCCGTGGTTCCAGTTAAAAGCCTTGCACCCACACACCATTGACGTGTTGCGCTATTTCTGCGGCGACATTGCCGCTGTGCAGTGTTTTGTCGCGCGCGCCCCCGGCAGACAGATATGGTCCACAGCACACTTCAACTTCAAATTCGCCTGCGGCGCCGTTGGCGGGCTTACCGGCAGCTATGACATTGAGCGGGGGCATCCCATGGAACGTTGCGAGGTGGCGGGTGTGGCGGGCCGGTTTGTGTTGGACGACATGATGTACAGGTTGACATGGTACCCGGCGAACAACTGCGAAAAGACGGTGATTAACAATACGCCTTTTGGTGTTATACCCGAAAAAGTGTTCGACGACACCTTTAAGAATCGCATTCACCGCTTTATTGCCCAGGTGTCCGAAGGTGCGTCGCCGGAAGATATTGAGGCCTCCGGCGCGGACGGGTTGGCCGCGCAACGGGTGATTGAGGCGGCCATTGCGTCTGTGGAGGAAAACCGGGTGGTGGAGATTCCCATCCCCAACGATGTTTTTTAGCCTGTGTGCATGCGTGTGCAGGGCATGATATAATAGTGGCGTCTTCAGGATAACGACAGTACAGAAAAGGAGCGTTATAAGGTGGAGGCTATTATTGTTGCATTAGGACTGACGGTGTTGGCGGTGATCCTGCTGCTTTGCTTTCTGTCCCATGAAAACTATCTGCATGGTTTGTTCAAGTTGCTTGCTTCCACGGGGTTCATTGCCCTGTGTATCGCATCCGGCGGTGTGCGCAGTACATACGGACAGGTTATTCTCGCGGGACTGGTCTTTTCCTGGTGGGGCGATTTGTTCCTGATTTCCCGCAGTTCCACCATCTTCATGCTGGGGTTGATATCGTTTTTTCTTGCTCACGTGGCTTACTGCGGCGCATTTGTCGTGTATGGCGTGAGCGCCCCCAGTGCAGTTGTCGCGATGCTGTTGTTATTGTTGCCGGGCGTGTTTATCATGCGCTGGCTCCACCCGCATTTGGGTTCCATGCGCGTGCCGGTGTACGCGTACGTGACGGTAATTAGCGTTATGACGGCCTTGGCCGTCAGTGCGGCCACATCACGGGGCGGGGTGCTTCTTCCCATTGGCGCGATTCTTTTTTACAGCTCCGATATTTTCGTGGCGCGCGACCGGTTTGTTGCGCCCGGCCGGGCCAATGCTTACATTGGCCTGCCGCTGTATTACGGTGGTCAGGTGTTGCTCGCCATGACACCGTTGTATACACAGTAAGCCTCGTTCGGCACGATTGCGGCAAATGCGACAACAGGAGGAAAACAAGTATGGTACAAACAGCATCCACCATGATGCCGCTGGGGACCCAAGCGCCGGATTTTTCACTGCCGGATACAACGGGCAACACCGTTTCTCTGGCGGATTTCAAAGGCGCAAACGCACTGCTTGTAATGTTCATTTGCAATCATTGTCCCTTTGTAAAACATGTGCGCGATCAGTTGGCTGCATTGGGAGCGGACTATCAGGAGAAGGGTGTTGGCGTGGTGGCGATCATGTCCAATGATGTGACGACCCATCCCGACGACAGTCCGGATAAAATGGCGGAGGAAGTGCGACTGGCGGGTTACACGTTCCCCTACCTTTACGATGCCACGCAAGCGACGGCAAAGGCCTATCGCGCCGCCTGCACACCTGACTTCTTCCTTTTTGATCGTGATCTGAAATTAGCGTATCGCGGTCAACTGGACGATGCCCGACCCGGCAACGACAAGCCGGTAACAGGTGCAGACCTGCGCGCCGCGCTTGATGCCGTGTTGGCGGGAACGCCCGTGCCGGAACCGCAGAAGCCCAGTATCGGCTGTAATATTAAGTGGAAGCAGGGCGATGAACCGGACTATTTTTCCGGCTGAAAATGGTTGTAGCCTTTCGCAGGTACGGGCGCGTCATCCACGAGCACGGCCGCCGCGCCAGAGTGAACGGCGCCGATAAAGGCAAGTGGCAGATCAAAGGCGGCACAGAACCGCTCTTTTAACGATGTTGCGTGTTCGGGCGCGATGGTAAAGGCCAGTTCGTAGTCTTCACCGCCGCCCAAGGCACAGGCGGCAATTGACCGACCGATCTTCTCTGCGTACCTGTGCATATCGGCTGAGGCCGGCAGCGCGGCGCTTTCAATGGCGATACTCACGTTGCTGCATGTTGCGATATGCCCCAGGTCCGACGCAAGTCCGTCGCTGATATCTATCATGGCATGCACGGCAGGTTCCCGGCCCAGCCATGCTCCCGCGGCAAGTTGCGGACGGGGACGCACATGCGCTTCGATTAAGGATTCCGGCCCTTTGTCGCCCCGCTCCAGCGCGGCCAGACCAAGGGCGGCAGCGCCGGGGTAGCCTGTAACGGCAACAATATCGCCCGGTTTCGCGTTGCGGCGGTATTTGGGTGCGGCAGCGCCGTTTACCTCACCGACCGCCGTGATATCCAGCATAAGCCCCTGTTGGGTGCGCACGGTATCGCCGCCGACAATCGCCACATCATATTCCCGCACCAACGCGTCTATCCCGGCATAGACTGCTTTCAGGAAAGAAGGGGAGGTCTCGTGTTCGCAGCCGAGTGTTGTCAAGATACAGCGGGCTGTGCCGCCCATGGCCGCAATATCGCTGAGTGCCGCCGCCGCCGCTTTCCATCCGATGGCCTCGGGCGCCGCCCAATCCCGTCGGAAATGGATGTTTTCTACTACCGCGTCGCAAGACAACAGTATCTGCGTATCCCCGAATTGCACCACCGCGCAATCGTCACCCACGCCGCACACCACCGAATCCGTCTGGGGCAACCCCTGTGTCAGTGCCCGGATAAGCCCAAACTCGCCCAAACCGTCCAAACCACTCATGAGGCCGTCTCTTCAATTGTCTGCCACGCTGCGGGTAATGCGTCAATGATGTCGCGCGCGATCAGGCCGCGTTCCGTCTTTATCTGCGCCGCAAGGTCGCCCGCCAACCCGTGGGCGTACACGCCGATACAAGCCGCCTCAAAAGCCGCGCATCCTTGGGCAAGCAATGCGCCAATGATGCCTGACAACACATCGCCTGAGCCGCCGGTAGCCATGCCGGCATTGCCCACGGGACACTGGCGCACTTGTCCGTCCGGTGCGGCCACAATGGTGCCCGCTCCTTTCAAGACCACCGTTGCATGCCATAGCGCGGCGCACTTGGAGGCCACACCGGCGCGGTCCTGTTGCACGGAGGCGGTGTCTAATCCGGCGAGCCGCGCCATTTCTCCCGGGTGCGGCGTAAACACAGCGCGCACGTCGCATGTGGTGTCGCGCAATACATGTCGCGTACGGCGTGCGGCAAAGGCATTTAAGCCGTCGGCATCCAGCAGCAAGGGTATCCGACGTTCGAGGGCAAGCCGTCGCGACAACCGCATGGTGGATGGTTCCTGCGATAAACCCGGCCCCACCACCATTGCCGATTTGTCCTCAATGAAGTCGTGAATGGCGTCCGCCGCCTCGTAAGCGGTTGTCCCTGCGTCCGTGGCGGGAAGCGGCAGTAGCATGGGTTCTGCCATGAATCCGGCGAGCGCATCAATTAGTGGCGCAGGCACGCCTGCTGTTACCAGGCCGACACCGGAGCGCATGGCGGCATCGCATGTCAGTTTGACCGCGCCTGAAAACCGGCGGGAACCCGCCAAGACAAACAAATGGCCGAAAGTCCCTTTGTGACTGTTGCCGGGGCGTTCCGGCAGCAGACGCCGAATCTCTTGCTGAGACAACAACTCCACCATGGGGACATCTCCTGTTCAAGTAACCGTGTCCATTATGCTACTGTTTATCAGCATAAAGCAACGTTCAACGATGGACGGGTGTGACAGGTGCGTGTTTTCGTTTGAAAGTTTAGTCACAGAGGCCTTTCATGCTATACTTCACGGGATTTGATTCAGGGTTGTTTTCGGGTAACATTGCCGCAACGGCAATAATACAGGTAAGCATTTTCTATGTGGGAGCGATTTACCGAAAGAGCAAAGCATGTTGTCAGCGCCGCCCGTGAGGAGGCCGTGCGACTTGGCAGCGAATATGTTCGCACAGAACACATCCTGCTGGGATTATGCCGTGAATCCGAGGGCATTGCAGCGCGTGCGCTTGAGAACCTTGGCGTTGACATAGACGCCCTCTCCACGGAGATTGAGCAGCAGGTACAGCCGGGTACGGCGGCCGTAAGCAGTGACGACATCACATTTACGCCCCGTGCCAAGAAAGTGTTGGAACTTGCGGTGGAAGAAGCGCGCCGTTTTAATCATAACTACATTGGCACTGAGCACATACTCCTTGGACTGTTGAAAGAGGGAGAGGGCATTGCGGCCAAAGTGCTGCAAGACATGAAGATAGACGCAAACAGGTTGCAAGTGGAAGTGACCCGGTTGCTTGGCAGTCAAGGGCGTCCCGGCGGGCAGGAAGCACAGGCGGGGCGCAAGTCGCAGACCCCTGCGCTGGATGCGTTTGGACGGGATTTGACCCAGCTTGCCCGCGAAGACAAACTGGACCCTGTGATTGGGCGCGAAGATGAAATTGAGCGTGTGATTCAAGTGCTGAGTCGGCGTACCAAGAACAATCCCGTGCTCATCGGCGAGGCAGGCGTGGGCAAAACCGCCATTGTCGAAGGACTGGCACAGGCCATTATCAGCGGTGATGTGCCCGACCTCTTGTTAAAACGCCGTGTGCTGACATTGGATTTGGCCGGGGTTGTGGCGGGCACCAAATATCGTGGCCAGTTTGAAGAGCGGCTCAAGTCGGTCATGAAAGAAATCCGTCGCGCAGACAATATCATTCTGTTCATTGACGAATTGCATACCATCGTGGGCGCAGGCGCCGCCGAAGGCGCCGTGGATGCGGCCAACATGCTAAAACCGGCATTGGCGCGCGGTGAATTGCAGTGTATCGGCGCCACTACCATGGACGAATACCGCAAACATATTGAGAAAGATTCCGCTCTGGCACGACGATTCCAGACCATCATGGTGGAAGCGCCGTCTGTTGATCAAACCATCGAGATCATCAAGGGGTTGCGTGATAAATACGAGGCACACCACCGGGTGAAGTT
>SKQZ01000175.1 GCA_007118765.1 Candidatus Hydrogenedentota bacterium | reverse complement strand
CTTGGATTAATTTTGATCGGGATTAGAGGACGAATATTATTGCTAAACAACTGGAGGAAACCCCATGCTTGACTGTTTAATGACACCGGAAGAGAAGAAACTGCGGGATGAGGCGCGGGAGTTTGTGCGGGAGGATGTAAGCACGGAACTGCTGCGCGCCATGGACGCGGATGAGGTGCGCTATCCCCGTGAGTTCATTGAGAAGGCGGCGGCGCGCAATCTGCTCGGGTTGCGTTTCCCGAAGGAATACGGCGGGCGCGGCATGCCGTGGTCGTCAGAGATTGTGGCGTTGGAAGAAGTGGGCGTGTTGGGCACGTCGCTGGGCTGCCTGTATTCGCTGGTGAGCATTGTGGGCGAGGCCATCAACAAGTTCGGGTCGGAACACCTCAAGGAGAAATACCTGCGTCCCACCATCGCGGGCGAACTCACCGCCGCCGAGGCGTTGACGGAACCGCGCGGCGGCAGTGATTTCTTCGGCGCCACCACCACGGCGCGGCGTGACGGGGATTACTACATCCTCAACGGCCAGAAACGGTTTGTGGTGGGCGCGGAAGGCGCGGATTATTTCATGGTCTATGCGCGCACGGGCGCGCCGGACGCGCCGCCCCATGAAGCAATCAGCACGTTCATTGTGGATCGCGGTCCCGGCGTGGAGGTGAAACACGTATACGGGCTCATGGGCACCCGCGGCGGCGGTACGGGTCGGTTGTTGTTCAAGGATTGCCGCGTACCGAAGGAAAACCTGCTCGGCAAAGAGAACATGGGCGGCTTGATCTTCTACCAGATGATGATTCCCGAGCGCATGACCAGCGCGGCGGGCGCGGTGGGCATGGGCCGGGCAGCGATGGAGGTGGCCGCGCGCTACAGCACGCGCCGCAAGGCCTTTGGCGAAACCATCCAGAACTTTCAGGCGGTGAACATGAAAGTGGCGGACATGATCACCTTGTGCGACATTTCGCGCGGGCTTATTCATATCGCGGCGAAGTCCGTGGACACGGGAGAACCGTCCGGCAGGTCGCGCCGCTATGTGTCCGAAGCGAAAAAGACGGCCACGGAAAACGCGTGGAAGGTCGTGAACCACGCCATGCAGATCATGGGCGGCATCGGCTACACCAACATTTTCCCCATTGAGAAAATGCTGCGCGATGTGCGCCTTATCATGATCTGGACCGGCACCAACGAAATCATGGACTTGATCATTCAGCACGAGTTTTACAAGGAATTTGCCGAAGAAAAGAATCCCGCCCGCAACATCGAAACAGACGCCTTGGAAGCCGACCGGGAGGAAGAAAAAGTTTACGAGTAATCGTAATCGGACGGTGCATGGCTTATGATGCCAGGGGCAGGTAGATGGAGAAGGTGCTGCCAACGCCGGGCGCACTTTCGATGGTGACCCGTCCGCCGTGGGCGGTAATAACGTGATTGACGATGGACAAGCCGAGCCCCGTGCCGCCAAGAGCACGGCTGCGCGCCTTGTCCACCCGGTAAAAGCGTTCAAACAAACGGGGCAGGTGCTCGGCGGCCACGCCACAGCCGTGGTCTTCCACCTGAATCACCACTTCGTCCTGTGTTTCAGCGCGAACCGATACATCGCTGCCGTCGGGACTATATTTGATGGCGTTGTCAATGAGGTTGGCCACGGCCTGTTCCAGCAAGGGCGGATTAATCCGCGCCATTACGGTGTCCGGACAATTCATGAGCACACAGATGCGCTTGGCCGCGGCTTTTTTCGCACACAGTTGCATGGCCGCTTCGAGGGTATCGCGAATCCCCGTAACCTCAACTTCGATACTGGCCTTCTCCTCGCCCTCTTCAATGTGAGACAGGGTCAGCAAGTCATTGAGGATTGCGTTCAGTCGGTCGCTTTGCTTGGCCACAATTTCAAGGAAGCGATGCGCATCCTGCGGATCATTTATCGCGCCGTCGCGCAGTGTTTCGACAAAGCCTTTGATGGAGGTGATGGGCGTACGCAATTCATGGGACACATTGGCGACAAAATCACTGCGCACCTGTTCCAGCCTTCGCAGTCGGGTAACATCATTCAGCACCACCACGGCGCCAATGCCGTTGCCCTGAACATCCCGCAACACGCTGCCATGCACCTGCAGGATGCGGCCGCTTTGGCTCAGATTGCCGAATTCGCTTTCCTTGGGTTTGGCGCTGTTCAGAATCTGTGTGACAAATTGCGACAAGGGCGTATTGGGCGCGAGATCACGCAAATGGCCGTTATGGGCCTTTTCAAGTTCAATGTCGGTCAGGCGCGCGGCCGCCTCGTTAAATGTCATGACCCGCCCCTGGTTATCCACGGCCAACACACCTTCCACCATGCTGGACAACACCGCTTCCTGTTGGTTGCGCTCCTTGATGATGGCGCGCAGGCGTTCGTCCAGTTGTGCGGCCATGTCATTAAGCGATTCGGACAGCACGGCGATCTCAGAAAAGCGCGGCGGCTCCACAGGCTCGGTAAAATCACCCTTTGAAAAGCGTTCCACACCCGCGGTCACACGCCGTAAGGAACGTCTAATGGCCTGGGAGACCAGCATGCTAATCACCACCGCGAAAAGCATCACCGCCATCGCACCTGCAAAGATGCGCCGCCGCACACGCCGTACAACATCATGGATGTGTTCCATTGGAAGGGCCACGCGCATTACCCCCAGCAGGGTGTTTCCCTCATGCAACGGCAGCGCATAATAAAACATGTCCACGCCCAGCGTGTCGCTATGCCGTATGGCGCGTCCAACCTCATGCCGCAGCGCATGGCGCACTTCGGCGCGGGTGTCGTGTCTGTCCATGGTCGCGGCGTCGCCGTCGGAGTCCGCCAGCACCGTGCCGTCGGGACAGATGATTGTAATGCGGTGCCGCTGCGCTTTTGTTGCCGCCTGTACCAATGTCGTAAGCGCGGTGTGGTCGTCCGTGCGCAATGCATCGCCAACGCCGAGCGCGAGCAGTTGACAGTACGCATCCAGGTCGGCATTCACGCGTTCATGGTAGCTGCGTTGAAACGCGTCCGCCGACACCAGCGCAATGGCACACAACGCCACCAGCGCCACCAACACACAGGCGAGAAACACAAAGGTGGATACCGACGCCCTAAACACCGACAACCTCCTGGTCAACGAACTTGTATCCCACGCCGCGAACCGTTTTGATGTACTCGCCCGCATCCCCCAGTTTCTTGCGCAGCCCGGCTATCTGCACATCCACCGCACGTTCCGTGACCGCGTAGTGTTCGCCGCGTATGGCATCCACAATCCGATAGCGGGTAAACACCCATCCGGGACGACGCGCCAGCAAATGAAGAATGGCGAACTCAGAATAGGTGAGGTCTATCGCATCGCCTTTGTAAACCACTTCATGGCGTCCGGGATGAATGGTCAGGTCGTCAAAAGTCAGCACCGCCTCTTCACTGGCCATGCCGCGCCGATGCCGCCGCAACACGGCGCGGATGCGTGCAATAAGCACACGCGGGCTGAATGGCTTGGTAATATAATCGTCGGCGCCCATTTCAAGCCCCGCGATAATATCCGACTCTTCGCCTTTCGCCGTCAACATCACAATCGGGATGCTGGCGGTTTCAGGGTCACGCTTCAGCCGCCGGCACACTTTCAGTCCGTCCAGTTCCGGCAACATCAGGTCGAGCAACATGAGATTGGGCGGATCCTCTTCCACACATTGCAAGGCTTTTTCGCCGGTCATCGCACTGGTAAGCAGATACCCTTCCTTCTTGAGGTTATACAACACCAGTTCCAGAATGTCCTCGTCATCTTCAACAACGAGTATATGCGGTTTGGGTGCTTTGCTCACGGCGTGACTCCTTGTAATGGTTGTCATTTCCGGTCATTTGTATTATACAATGATGCGAAAATGATTGCATGCACCGCCAGTTCCAGCATAGACATCATACAGGCGCTATGTTGGAATAGTGTAAAGGTCGTGTCAAGAACCGGTAAAATCATCAGGGAGAACCGTCATGCTGACAGGAATCAATCAATGGGCGTTTCCGGACGATATGCCCGCAACAGAAGCAATGGCGCTGGCCGCCCGCATCGGCTATGACTCCTTTGAGCTGTGTGTCGGCGAATCCGGGCCCGTACCGCTGACTGCAACGGAATCCGATATGACCGCGTTGCGGCGCGAGGCCGACAAACAGGGGCTTGCGCTGCGTACTGTCGGCTCCGGGCTGGGCTGGCAATATCCGCTTACATCGTCGGATGCGTCCGTCCGTGCCAAGGGCATTGAGGTGACCACACAAGCCCTGCGCATTGCACAATGGCTCGGCGCAGACACGCTTTTGGTGGTGCCCGGCATCGTATCCGAAACCAGCGCCTATGATGTGGCGTTGGAAAACGCGCTGACGGCCATGCAAGCGCTGACTCCTGCCGCCGAACAAACCCGCGTAACACTTGGCATCGAAAACGTGTGGAACAAGTTCCTGGTAAGTCCCGTTGAGATGCGTGACTTCATTGACCAATGCGAGAGTGATTATGTAGGCGCGTATTTGGATACGGGGAATATTATTTTGTACGGCTACCCGGAACAATACCTGCGCATTCTGGGGCCGCGAGTGCGGGCGGTGCATGCCAAGGACTTCCGCGCCTCGGCAGGCAATTTCGACGGCTTTGTCATGCTTATGGAAGGCGATGTAAATTGGCCGGAAGTGACCAAGGCGCTTAACGAAATCGGGTTTGACGGAGCGCTCACCGCCGAATACGGGCCTTACAAACACAGCCTCGACGTCATGCTGCGCCATGTGCACACGTCTCTGGAGGCGATCATTGCGTTGGCCGGATGATGCCGTTGTCAGCGACGCCATGCGCGACAAGGAGTGAATGCTTGGCAAGGAAACAACACGTCATGAGTCGGAAAAGTAATTGGCCGCGGTGGATGGCGGTGTCTGTGGCGGCGCTTATCGCGTTCGGCACGGCAACCGGCGACGCCGGCGACAACGCCCCGTGTCCCATTATGGCGCGCCCCGTCCTGCTGGGACTTCATCGGGGCGGCATGGACTTGTGGCCGGAGAATACGGTTGTCGCTTTTGAGGCCGCAGCACAACGGTGGCCGGACGCGTTGTTGGAGATGGATGTTCACATGACCGCCGACGGGCATGTGGTGGTGATTCATGACGCCACGGTTGACCGCACCACCAACGGCAGCGGTCTCGTCAGTACCATGACCCTCGCGGAGATACAGGCACTGGACGGGGCCTACCGCTTTACCCGTGACAACGGCGCCACATTCCCCTATCGCGGGAAAGGGATCACCATCCCCACACTGGAGGAAGTGCTGGCCGTGTCCGATACGCACCGGTTTCTTATCGAAATGAAGGACGGTGAGGATGTGGCGGCGGCCACGGTGGCGGCGGTGCGTGCTGCAAACGCATCGGATCGCGCCATCCTGGCGGCGGCGCCACCGGTTTTCATTGAACAGACCCGTGCCATTGCACCCGACATCGCAACCTCTTACGACTTCATAAGCGCATCAACCATGCTCGACGAACTGCGGGCCGGCGACTGGAAGAATTACGCGCCGCAACACCGCATGCTGGCCCTCTCTCCCACGCTGAAAACCCGTGTTGGCCTGATGCCCGAAGAAATCGCCGCCATACGGGAAAAGGGCATATTGGTGGCGTTCTGGACCATCAACGAGGAAGCAGAAATGCGCCGCCTGTTATCGCTGGGTGTTGACAGCATCATCACCGACCGGCCGGATGCGTTGGCGGCGATACTGACAGAATAGCGTCAGCCCTCGCCAAGACGCAGCTTGTCGCGACGCCCTTTAAGACGGCGAAAATCCTTTTCCACGGTTTGGGCGAGCCTCTCGGGATCGTGCCGGTTTTGCGCCGCCAGGAATTGATACAGCCGTTCGGCAAGTCGTGCCAGAGGCAGTTTGTGTGTTCGTTGCTCTCGGGCCCACAGCCAGTCGCACAACGCCGAGAACGCCGCAAAGGGCGTGTCCGCAGTCTCCCACAGCAAGGGCATGGTCGCGGGAAAATTGCCGTTGTTGTAGTAGAGGTCACAGTACCGCGCAAAGCGTTTGAACCGCTGAATCTCGGCATAGGAGAATGCGGGCGTTTGCAGCACCTCATAGGGCGCGTGCGGGTCAAACACACTGTCCTGTCCGAGCACACCGGTTATGGGGGCGCCGCGCAGCCGTTTCAGCAAACCCACTTGAATCTCCTGTACCCCCGCCTCCACGAGCATGTCAAAGCCCCGCGCCACATCCGAGGCCGTGTCGCCGGGCAACCCCACGATCAGGTCGGCGTGTAGAAGTGCGCCGGTGTTGCGGCGCAAGGCCCGAATGGTTTCAATACTCTTTTTGATGTCCTGACCACGACCAATCATGCGTTGGGTTGTTGGCGACACACTCTGAATGCCGATCTCAAGATGAAGCGCATTGGCCGGGAAACAGGCCATCTTTTCCAGGACAGAGGCCGATACCTTGTCCGGCATAATCTCGAAATGCAATTGCAGATCGGGAGGGACCCGTTGCAAGAAAAAATCAAGAATCGCCTGTACCCGTTCTTCGTGCAGATTAAACGTTCTGTCAGTGAACTTGAATCGGCGCGCGCCCCGGTTGAGCAATGTATCCATGCTCTGCAAAAACGGGGCTAACGGGAAACAGCGCACCCGACGTTCCAAAGCGGACAAGCAAAAGGCGCAACGATACGGGCAGCCCCGGGAACTCTCTACGTAAAGCACACGCAGGTGGAGGTCTTCGTCGGTATAGGCGGGGTAGGGATCGGGCAAGGTCTCCAACGAAGGCGGCGGCGATACAATCATCTTTTCCGCCGGGCGCTCCCCTGCCAACAACAGGGCAGCCAACGTCGGGAACGCCTCTTCACCTTCGCCGGTTATCACGTAGTCCGCCTGCCCGGCAATGGGCGGCGGCGCCGTGGCATCCACCATTTCCGGGCCGCCCAGTACAATCAGGATATCCGGGGCCAC
Source organism: Candidatus Hydrogenedentota bacterium (assembly GCA_007118765.1). Classification (GTDB taxonomy): domain Bacteria; phylum Hydrogenedentota; class Hydrogenedentia; order Hydrogenedentales; family CAITNO01; genus SLFT01. The sequence goes on along the minus strand of SKQZ01000175.1, from coordinate 5,194 downwards.
GGCACGGATGATGCACACCACATGGGAAAGCAGCTCCACATTCCAGATATACACGCCGAACCCGATGATGCGAGGATTCAACGCCAACAACGTGCGGGCAATCTCGTGCGGGTTGTCGCGGACGGTAAACTCCACAATGCGCGTTTGCTCCTGTAACCGTCCGCTGGATTGCCAGAGTCGTTTCAATCCAAAGGCGGTGTGTGTGTAACGCGCATTCGCCGTTGTTAATATGATGTCCGCGCTGTTCATTCATGGAAATCCAAAACCATGCGGCGCAACAAGAATTCGGTGCACTGTGCGGGTTACTCCAGTGCCAGGGGCGCCATCGCTTCCAGCAATATCTCCTGCGTTTGCTGCCCAAAATGATTGTAGGCCGGCGGCGACACACGAACAAAGCGGTCATCGGCATGAACTTCGGCATAGGCGGCGGCAATGGCGTCCGCGGCGGCGTCCATTGTTTCCGGAGGCGCAAACCGGTCGCGCGTGGGCGTGATCAGTACGAGCGGTTTTGGCGCGAGCGCCGCCAAGGCTTCGTCAAGGTCATAGGGGACATGCGCTTCCCGGCCTGCAAACAACGCCAATCGGGGCAGCAACATGGTCTCCCGTGCCCAGCGCATGATGCCGCCCGTCTCACGCTCGTCGGTGTCAAGCCGGAAGGGCAATGGCGGGCATACCAGACCGTAACCGGCAGGCCGCGGGTCCAGCGCCGCGAGATGCATGGCCACAAACGCGCCCATTTCGTAGCCCACCACCCAAATGCGGTCGTTGTCAATGTAGGGCAGTTCCTCCATGGCATCAAGCGCATCCTTGGCGTCCCGCAGCATCTTGCCCAGGAGCGACCAGTTGGGATGCCGATCATAAAACAGCGCGGGCTCATCCACCCGTCGGCCCGTGCCTACGGGGTCATAGGCAAACACGGCATATCCATCGCGTGCCATGGTGCGATAGGCCTGCTCGCCGCGCCGATAGGCGGCGCTGTATCCAAAAGGCGTACACAGGGGCGGCAGGTACAGAATGCCCGGCAAAACATCCTCATTGTCTCTGGCGCCTTCGGGCATATAGATGTCGCCGTTCACGTATTCGCCGAAAACAATCTCGTCGCGTTCCAGGCTGCTGCCCGCACTGCCGCGACCCAACTTGCGCATCACATGGTCGCGCAGACGGCCATAGGTCATGTTGGCCACATGCGCCCGGGGCGGCGAGTCGCCGATAAGGGTGTGCATGGCCGCCGCAATGTCAGACGGCGGCGCGGCGCCAAAAGGCCGCTCGGGCAACGTTTCCGGATTCGGGAGTGCATCCGCGCCGGCATGCCAGCCATCCCAGTCCCAGGGATACACAAACGTTTCGGGAAAGGAAAAGTCGCCACGGCCAAAGTGCTTGTCGCACCAGTCCACGTACCGCTCAATAATCTCGGCCCATGTCTCGTGGGTGCTTGACCGCCAGAGAATGGCCAGATTCTCGGTTGCATCGTATAGTTCATAGACCGGCTTGGCGCTCAGATAGGTGTGTTGTATGGCCCAATTATTCTCCACATTGTCATTGGTGGCAACACTCAGCAGACACGCACGCGGCGCCGCCAACGCCGTGAGATGATGCAAGTCCACGGGCACTTTGTGCTCTCGTCCCACAAAAAACCGCCAACGCGGATGAAACCATTCGGGAAATCGACGCGTGATATGTTCGATGCCCTCGGAAAAATGGTGCTCGCCACAATAGCGCGAAGACACGGCGCCGCCAACACCGCTGCTGCTGCTTATGACCACGGCGATGCGCTCGTCCAACGCCGCGCCCATGAGCGACGTTTTGCCGTTGCGGGAATGCCCGGTCAATGCCGCCTGCGCCGTGTTGGCCGCGGGCACGGTTTCCAGATAATCCAGACACCGTCCCGCAGCCCAACCGCGCCGCATCAACCGCGACCAGTCGTATTCCGGCCATGCGTCACGAAACGTGTCGGTATCGTCGCGACTGTCGGCGCCGGCGTATACACAGGCGATATAGCCCCGCCGCAACGCAACCTGTGCCCAGCCGCGATGATTGTCCTGGGTCATGAAGATAGGAAAAGGCCCCTCACCCTTGGGGATGTAAAGTTGCACCCACAGTCTGGCCTTGTGGTCGGGCCCGAAGCGAAGTTCCACCTCGCGCACCCGGGCGCCGTCTTCCACGCGTTCATCCAGCACTTCCGCAACCAGATTGTCCGGCGTGGGCGGCACACTGCCAATGATCCAATGCTGCAATTCGGCAATCAACCGCTCCCGCTCCGTTTCCCATGCGTCAATGCTGTTGATGCGATGGACTTCGCCGTCAATCACCGGCGCAAGCGGGTCTTGTTGGGGCGCATGGCTGGGCATGGCGTCAAAGTCCGGCGGCAGTTCGCCGCTTTCTTCCAGCCAGTGGGAGAACTCTTCGCTCTCCGGCATCATACCCAACAATTCCTCAAGGGTTTCTGTCGGGTTTGCAACGACAACCGACGCCGTAAACACCACTACAATGGAAAGCAACCGAAACATAAGAAACTCCTTTCATGACCTGTGGCGCGGTTTTGTTCCAAACCAGCCCGTTCTTTCACCGCGCCCACATACATTGCCAACCCGGTAAAATTTCCGGGGGCGCCGCAGCATCTGATTGTGCCAGATACGGCAAATGAACGCAAGAAAATACGCAACCACGTCAACGCCGGCGGCATGCACCATTGATGTTGTTATTTGTTTGCGATTGATGGAAATAGAGGTATATAATTGCCGGCGGTATTTCATGTATTTTTGCGCGTTCCGGTGTGCGCCTGCACAGGCTGGCCGTGTCAGGCGTTCTGCGCAGGTTACCGGCCGCCCCTGTTATGGCAGGGCTGATCGATGCGAGTCAAAATGGAAGGCTTCTGCGACGAGTAGGGTCCGGGCGTAACACAACCTTAAGCGACGTGAAAACACGGATGCCTGATTGGGTTGATGAGATGTTACGCATCTCTTGCGGGGGTTGATCAACAGTAAGGAAACAGGTTATGTATTTTGGCATTGCGGATTTTTGGGTATTCCTGGCGTATGCACTTTGTTTGGCTTCGGCTTTGATATGCGTAGTTTACGGCGCATTGAAATGGAACCAGAACGGGGACACCATTACGCCTGAAGACGTCATGTGGGCACGGGAAGAAGATCATATTTCTGAGGAAATGTAGGTCGGCACATGCAGTGTTGGTTAAGGCCGTAGACTACTACATGCGGCGGGAGAATCATTTATGGAAAACATGCTGTTTTTACTTGTTCTGGTCTCAGTGTACTTATTTGGCATTGGCTATTTGGGTTATCGCGGTTTTCGCGGCACCCGCACGGCCACCGATTATTTGATTGCCGGCCGTGAGGCACATCCATTTGTGATGGCCATGTCCTACGGCGCCACCTTCATCAGCACATCGGCCATTGTAGGGTTTGGCGGGGCGGCTGCGGTATTCGGCATGGGATTGCTGTGGCTCACGGTATTGAACGTTTTTGTCGGCATTTTTGTGGCGTTCGTGTTTATCGGCATACGCACCCGCGCCATGGGTCATCGCTTGAACGCGCACACCTTTCCCGAACTGGTGGGTCGGCGCTACGACTCCCTGTTTCTGAAAATTTTTGCGGCGCTCGTTATTGTATTGTTCATGCCCCTTTATACGGGCGTGGTGCTTATGGGCGCGGCAAAATTCATTGAGGTGCGCATGGGGACAAACTACGAGGTGGCCCTGTTTTTCTTTTCCGCGCTGGTCGCCCTGTATGTGATTATGGGCGGCTTGAAAGGCGTGATGTACGCCGACGCCGCTCAGGGCGGCATCATGCTGTTCGGCATTTCTCTGCTCATCTTCTTTACCTACTATCGCTTGGGCGGCATAAGTTCGGCTCATGAACAGCTCACCGAGCTTGCGCATGCAGTGCCTGAAAGCATGGCGGGCGCCGGGCATCAGGGCTGGACCAGCATGCCCGCGTTCGGAAGTCCCTACTGGTGGACGCTGGTATCCACCATTGTCATGGGCGTCGGCATCGGCGTGCTTGCGCAACCGCAACTTGCGGTGCGCTATATGACGGTAAAGAGCACGAAGGAATTGAACCGGGCCGTATTGGTGGGCGGTATTTTCATCACCTTGATGACCGGCGGCGCGTTCACCGTGGGCGCACTTTCCAACGTCTACTTTCTGAATGACCCCGAAGTCGGCCTTATTTCAATCGCGGCAGCCCGGGGAGATGTGGAACAGATTATCCCTGAATTTATCAGGCAGCACATGCCCTTCTGGCTGGGTGATGTGTTCTTTGTCACCCTCATGGCCGCCGCCATGTCCACGGCCAGCAGCCAGTTCCACAACATGGGCACCTCCACCGGCCGTGATATTTATGAGTCGTTCGTAACACGCCACAGCAGCGGCGCCAGTATCCTGGCCACGCGCATCGGCATCTTTATTACGTTCATTATCAGCGTGACCCTGGCGTATGTGCTGCCGGTATATTTTGAGGCGGGCATTGCCATCGTCGCACGGGGCACGGCCATCTTCTTCGGATTATGTGCGGCCACCTTCATACCGCTGTATATGGGCGGACTGTATACGCGTCATATCACCAAGAGCGCAGCCATTTCCGGCGCCTTGGTTGGCTTTTTCGCAAGCTTGTTCTGGTTGGTTTTTGTGCATGACAGCACCGCGTCCGCCTTGCAGATTTCCAACATGCTTTTCGGGCGCTCCAACATCTTTGGCGACACAAGAACCGGCTTCATTCTTTGGTCACATGTGGACCCGCTTTTTGTAGGCCTTCCCTTGTCCATCATCGTTACGGCTGTTGTATGCTTCTTTACAAAGCCTTTCAGCGAAGAACATCTGGCCACCTGTTTCAAAAACAAGTAGCCGGGCAACCGGTGCGTTTCTGGCAGTCGCGGCGCTCCATGATTGAGCCAACAGTACTGGTATGACAAACAATTTGGGATATAACAACGGCAAAACAGATGAAGCCGTGCTTGGTCAAATCGCCGCCGGCGCCCATGCGGGCGCAGTTGTCTGGCAAGTGGCCGCCGTGGCGGATTATGAGCCTTTCGCGGCGTTTTACGCCGAGGGCATTGGATGCGCTGCGGGCCTATCACTGGCCGGGAAACGTCCGGGAACTGCAGAATCTCGTGCAGCGGATCTGCATTCTTCACGGCGGGAATACCGTGTGTATCGACGCGTTGCCGAAAAAGTTCAAGG
>SKQZ01000209.1 GCA_007118765.1 Candidatus Hydrogenedentota bacterium | reverse complement strand
TTGCTTTTCAGCGACCATCAAATACAGAAACCTCATGCCGCACGGATACGCATTCCAGCTCTAATGAAACCCCGGAAGAAGCGCTGGAAGAGGCCCATCAAACGCTTCAGGAAGGCCTTGCTTCCGACATTATTCAAAACATAAAGGGGTGTTCACCGGAATTCTTCGAGCATCTTGTTGTTGACCTGCTGGTAAAAATGGGCTACGGAGGTTCTCGCAAGGAGGCGGGACAAGCTGTTGGGAAAGGAGGCGATGGCGGCATAGATGGCATTATTAAGGAAGACCGGCTTGGCCTTGACATAATATACATTCAAGCCAAACGCTGGGAAAACGTCGTGGGCCGCCCGGAGATTCAAAAATTTGCTGGTGCGTTACAAGGTAACCGTGCACGCAAAGGAATCTTCATTACCACATCCTCCTTTACCAAAGAGGCTGTTGAATATAGCGAACGAATAGAGACGAAAATAATCCTAATTGACGGCAAACGGCTTGCCGACTTTATGATCGAACATAACGTTGGCACTTCCACTGTTGCAATCTATGAGGTAAAAAGACTGGATTCCGATTATTTTACCGAGGGCTAAACTCCTGTGTAGAAAACCACAGAAAGGGTGCGTGTTATGTTGGGTGCGATTGCCGGTGATGTTATTGGTTCCGTTCATGAGTATACGAACACCAAGACCAAGGACTTCCCTTTGATTGTTAAGGAGTGTTTTTTCACAGACGATACTGTTTTGACGGTTGCCGTGGCCGATGCGATACTCACCGGCCGGTCCTATGAGGAATGTATGCGTACCCTTGGTCGATGTTATCCGAACGCGGATTATGGCGGCAGTTTCATTCAATGGCTTCTTGAGGACGACCCGACGCCTTACAACAGCTGGGGCAATGGCTCGGCCATGCGTGTGAGCCCCGTGGGATTCGCCTTTGATACGGAGGCGGATGTGCTGCGCGAAGCGGAAGCGACGGCCGCTGTGACGCATAACCATCCCGAAGGCATCAAGGGCGCACAGGCAACCGCACTGGCTATCTTGATGGCGCGCAAGGGATGCGACAAAGAAGACATTCGCACGGAGATTGCGCAACGCTTTGAGTATGATTTACAACGCACGGTGGACACCATCCGCCCCGTCTACAGTTACGATGTTTCCTGTCAGGGAACCGTGCCCGAGGCCATCATCGCCTTCCTCGACGCCACCTCTTTTGAGGATGCCATACGCAACGCCATCTCGCTCGGGGGCGATGCGGACACGCTGGCATGTATCACCGGCGGCATCGCCGAGGCCTTCTATGGCGGCGTGCCCGGGGACATCGCCGCCGAGATGCGCAAACAACTCGCCCCCGACCTGCTGGAAATCACGGACACATTCTGCAAGCGCTACCCCAAGCCCTTGAGCGAATAACGACAGAAACACGGACAAGCCGTTTATTTTCACCAAATGATTTGTAAGGTATCACAAGGTTACTAAGAATTAGACAGACCATGTTGTTCAAACGCCAACGACTACTGTTACAGCTGCTGGACGGACTGGGTGGTTCAGCGGGACACACGGATTTTCAAAAGTGGCTTTTCTTCTATATTCAAGCCCATGAACCCGTTCCGCCTTATGAGTTTTTGCCCTACCGTTTCGGTGGGTTTTCGTTTTCGTCCTATGCCGACAAACGCAGGTTAATCCAAAAAGGGTTCCTGGCGGACAATGACCAACGTTGGCAATTAACCAATGTTGGCCGGGATGCTGCACGCACCCATGCCGATCGCTCGCCACATATTGCCGCATTTTGCCGCCGGTACTCAGCATTACGCGGAAACGAACTGATCCTGGAGCAATACAAAAGATTTCCCTATTACGCCTCACGAAGCACGCTGGTTGAAAGCCTGCCGCTAAATCCTGAAGACCGAAAACGCATTGAGAGCGCGTGTCCCGCGCCACAAGAACCCGGCCTGCTGACGATTGGCTATGAAGGACGCAGTCTGGAAAACTATCTGAACGCGCTTTTTCGTGATGCGGTTACAATACTGTGCGATGTGCGTCGTATTCCGATTAGCCGGAAATACGGATTTTCGAAAAGGACGCTCGACAGCGTTTGTGAGCAAATGGGCATTCGCTATGAACACTTGCCGGAACTTGGAATTGCTTCCGCAAAACGCCGGCGCCTTCTGACCCAGACAGATTATGACAGACTGTTTGAAGAATATGAGCGGACAACACTGCGACAACATCCGGCGGCACTTGACAAAATACGAGACTGGATCGCGGAAGGCGCTCGTGTTGCATTGACATGCTATGAGCAGGTTCCGGCGCGTTGCCACCGCGGCCGCATAGCAAAGGCGCTTGCCGCAAATACGCGCCACCTGTAGTTTGCCAGCGAAGGACAACATGATCAAAGAGCACTTTCTTGTCACAGTAAAAACCTACCCGACACTCTCCGCAAGATATGGTGAAACCGTATGTACTGCAGGCATTCGCAAAGATGGTACATGGATACGTCTATACCCTGTTCAGTTCCGCCGTTTGAATGAACAAGCACAGTATAAGAAGTTTGACTGGATCAAACTTGATGTAGACCGATCATCATCAGACACACGCCCCGAAACGTTTGTCCCTTGTGATTCGCAAGCCATTGAGGTAACCGGCCATGTTGACACAACAGACGAGTGGCGTGAGCGGAGAAGGCTCGTTTTGGAGAAAGCAACGGTTTTTGACCGTTTGGAACCGCTACTGCAAAAGGCCAAAAGCAACGACGCATCCCTTGCGGTCTTCAAGCCCACCGTAATTCATGATTTTATTTGGGAGCCATGCGAAAGAAACTGGGACAATGCCAAGGTGGCCGCCATCAGACAAAATGCCAAACAGCGGGAATTATTTGATGAGTACCTGTGGCAACAAACATTCAGCCTTTTGCCAAAACTCCCGTATAACTTTTCATACCGCTTTAAAGATGCCGACGGAAAAACAAGCGAATTGCAGGTGCTGGATTGGGAGGCCGGGGCACTCTACTGGAAGTGCCTGCGCGGCGCCGACGGAAACGAAGATGTCGCACTCGCCAAGGTGCGCCAAAAGTACTTCGACGAGTTCACCGCCAAGGACTTGCACTTCTTTCTCGGAACCACGCAGGAATTCCATTTCCGCGCTCCAAATCCATGGGTCATTGTCGGGGTGTTGCCGATTCCACACGAGCGGCAGGGGTCTCTTTTCTAGGTCATGGCCATCACGGATATCAACAGCGAAGACCGGCTCGTTCAGCAGACCTTTGCGGACCATCTCCGCGACAGGCTCGGATGGGAAAGCATCTATGCTTTCAACACAGAGACCTTTGGGCCGCAG
>SKQZ01000396.1 GCA_007118765.1 Candidatus Hydrogenedentota bacterium | reverse complement strand
TTTGAAGCGTACAGGGACGACTTCGACGCCTTTAACATGCAATTGCTGTTGCCCTGACGAACATACTTTCGAACCATACACTCCCGGCGCGTTTGTGTTTACGCGTCGGGAGTTGTTTTTTTGGGGGGGATGAAGATGCAGCAATTCATAGCGGGCGAATCGCCAACCGACATACATGAGGCGGTGTTAACCTGTGTTGCACACGTTGTGGCAGACAAACCATGTGGCTGAGAGGATGTGCGTCCTGCGGGCACAACAGCGCTTCTGTGAGTATGGTGTAAATCGGGCTTACAAGAAAGATGCCGCAATTTCTTCTGCTGTGGGGTGGGCGTCCAATACCGAGGCAAGATCAACACGCTCTTTCATCGCCTTCGCCACGGCGGCAGCCGCTTTGGTATCGCCTATCAGAATTGCGCCCGCAATCTTATTGTCATGGAACAGAAATCGGTAGTATGCATTTTCTTTTTCTGCGGCTATTTCAACATAGCTGCCATCTTCCGGTGTAATCATGCCTATGCTAAACAAGTGAATGCCCAGCACCTTCAATGTGTTCATGCGGGGCAACCCGCCAAACTCGACCGCGTCGCCCGCAGCATTCTTGCCCGCTATCACGCCCTGATAATGCGCAGGCTCCCACAAGCCATAAACCATGCCGCCCCATTCCGCGACATCGCCCGCGGCATATATATCGGGATGCGAGGTGGCAAGACGTGAGTCAACAACAATGCCGTTGTTCACCTGCAGCCCGGCGCGCCGGGCGAGGTGCGTGTTTGCGCGAACACCTGTTGTAATCGTGACAACATCGGCAGGCAATGTATCGCCGGACTCGAGCATTACCGTCTCGACTTCTTTTTCGCCGGTTATTTTACTGGTGTTGGCGCCGGTACGCACCGCAATGCCAAGGTCGACGACATGTCGTTCGAGCACCCGCGCCCCTGCCGCGGTCAGCTGCCGGGGCAACAAATAATCAAAACCCTCCAGCACCGTTACGGACGCACCACGACGCGCCAAGGCGCCGGCCGTCTCCAAACCGAGTATGCCGCCGCCAATACATACGCAATTAACGCCCGGCTTGATTTTGGCAAGTAATGCGTCTGCATCCGTGCGGGTACGCACGGCAAACACTCCCGGCTTATCTGCACCGGCAATCGGCGGCACAAAAGGATGCGCGCCACATGCAAGCACCAGTTTATCGTATGCAATCTCTCCCTTGCCTGAAATGGCGAGGGTGTGCGCTTCCGGATTAATCTCGTTTGCCTCAACGCCCAATTCAAGGGAAATATCGTGTTCGTCGTACCACGCCTTTTCGTGGACAGGCAGTGCATCCGCCTCCACTTCGCCCGCCATATAACGGGTCAAATTCAGTCTGTAATATGGTATCTCCTGCTCTTTTGAGTAGAGGGTTATTTCCGCGTTGGGCGCCGTTTCGCGGGCGTGTTCGGCGGCACTGACGCCTGCGATGCCGCCGCCAACAATGACGATGCGCGACGCCTTGTCCGAACGTATCCCGCTCTTGTCGGAGGCAGCCTCTTCAGCCACAGGCTCGAAATCATCCGAAGGGGCGCCACACACCGGGCATGTGTCTGGCGGCGCCGCCCCCTTGTGGTTGTAGCCACAGATAACACAGCGAAATTGACGGGCCGGACTTTCTTTTTGAGGACCGGTGGTGTGGTGGGCCTCGAAATCTGTGTCGGGCGCGCCGCATACGGGGCACGTCTCCGGCGGCGTCTCACCATGATGAACATAACCGCAAACAAGACAAATCCACGCTTTTGACGTTTGGTTCATGAAACACACCTTTTCGTTTGTAGACAATACCGCTGATCTTATGTCAGAAAGCATTGCCGCACCCTGTGGCTCTTCGAACGGCCATCGCAAGTATAGCACGGGCAAAGCCGCAACACATAGAAAACATGCGCCTTGCGAACAGCCTAACGAACGCAATAAGAACAAAGAAATTCGGCAATACCCTGTCCATGTGTTTGCATGGTCACGGCACGATGTTGTACACTATTACTTGTGTGGGCGTCGCGCATATAGCGACGACAAGCCAGTAGTTACCTCCCGTCTTTCCTGTGTACTTTCTTTTCAGGCAACAGGATTCATGCAACGGGGAGTTCTTTTTTTCAACCAGCATAGGAGCGAACAGTATCATGGCGAAGAAGAGCGTCTATTTCTTTGGTGGCGGCAAAGCCGAGGGCAAAGGCACTATGAAAAACCTGCTCGGCGGCAAAGGCGCCAACCTTGCCGAAATGGCCAGTTTGGGCATTCCTGTCCCGGCGGGATTTACCATTACCACCGACGTATGCACCGAATACTACAATAACAAGGGCAAACTGCCCAAGGCGGTCTATGACGAGACCAAGAAAGCCATGGCCAAAGTCGAGCGGGTCATGAAAAAGAAGTTCGGCGACCCCAGCAACCCCTTGTTGCTTTCCGTACGCTCCGGCGCCCGCATGTCCATGCCGGGCATGATGGATACGGTTCTTAATGTGGGGCTTTCCCCCAAGACCATTCCGGGGCTTATTAAGAAGAGCGGCGATGCGCGCTTTGTATACGATTCCTACCGTCGGCTGATTATGATGTACGCTGATGTGGTAATGGAAAAGGCCGCCGGCATTGAACCCGCAGACGGTGAAAGCGTTCGCCTGAAGCTCGAGCACGCCATGGAAGCCATGAAGAAAGCCAAGGGCGTGACAGAAGACACCGCGCTGGACGTGGACGATTTGAAGAAGCTGTGCGATAAGTTCAAGGCCATTGTTAAGAAGACGATTGGCAAAGCGTTCCCGGACGATCCCCAGGAGCAACTCTGGGGCGGCATCAAGGCCGTATTTCAATCGTGGAACGGCAAGCGCGCCATCTCGTATCGGCGCATTGAGGGCATTCCCCACGAGTGGGGCACTGCCGTGAACGTACAGGCCATGGTATTCGGCAATCTCGGTGACACCTCGGCCACCGGTGTGGCATTTACCCGTGACCCCGCCACCGGCAAGAACGTGTTTTATGGCGAATGGCTCGTGAACGCGCAGGGCGAAGACGTAGTAGCAGGCATTCGCACGCCATCACCGATCAACGAAGACACCAAGAATGAAAGCAACAAGCACCTTGATTCGCTGGAAAAAATTTGGCCCAAACTGTACAAGCAGTTGGCCAATATCCGCAATAACCTTGAGAAGCATTACAAAGACATGCAGGACGTTGAGTTCACAATTGAAGACGGTGAACTGTATATGCTGCAAACCCGCACCGGAAAACGTACCGGCGTTGCGGCGGTTCGCATGGCTGTTGAAATGAACGAAGCAAAATTGATTAACCGTGAAACCGCCTTAATGCGGGTAA
>SKQZ01000058.1 GCA_007118765.1 Candidatus Hydrogenedentota bacterium | reverse complement strand
CCTGCGGGTGGTCCAGGAAATGCTTGGCCATGAAAGCCTCTCAAGCACCCAGATATACACGCACGTGAGCATTGAGCGGCTGCGACAGGTCTATCGCGACGCGCATCCCCACGCCTGATGTCTCCGGGTTAGCCCGGGTAGTTCACCGGCTTTCTGTTACGCCCGCGCATCTTACGCCATCTCAAGCACTTTGCTTGTTCGCCGACTTCGAGGTGTCTTAACACGCTGTCAGCCGGCGACCTGTACAAAGCACTTTATCTGACGCAACCTCCGCAGGCTCACGACAAAACCCTGTGAAATATCCGGGCTAATCGTTCAGCTCAAAATGGAAGTTCTCGCCGGTAACAATTTCTGTCCCGGCTGTCTTGGGCGCGCCGGCTTCAGGTAACACTATCTTCATGGGACACACGTCGATGATGTCTTTCTGAACATCCACGCCGGGCATGACATATATCAACTCCATGCCGCGCTTGGTAAGGCGAAACGCACATACATGGGTAATATAGAAAACATTTTTGCCTTGTTTCAGCCCTTCTTGTCCGTTGAAGGTGATTTCCAGCACCTTCTCGATAAATTTCGGTTTGCCGGGCTTGACCACCTTCATTTGATTGCCCTGGACTTGAATCTCGCCATGATCGAACCATGAGCAACAGAAAAGGATGTTCTCCGCACAGGTACACAGGTCAATAAACCCACCGGGGCCGACGTGGTTTATGGGCCCCTCGCCGCGTTTGGACACGTTTACATTGCCCGCGCTGTCCACTTCAAGCGCGCCCAATATCACCCAGTCCAAGCGCTTGTACATGCGGTCAAAAGCCTTGACGGACGGCACTATTTCGTCGGGGTTGATGGCCGCGCCGAAAAAGATGCCCGGCGCAGCCACGCCGCCAAACGCGCCGCTTTCGTTAATCATGTTGAGGTCTTTCATGGCGCCGCTTTCATGCAACAACCGCGCCACCACCTCCGGATGACCAATACCGATGTCCACATGGTCGCCTTTGTGGGCGTTGTCAACAAAAACCCGCGTACCCAACCGGGCCAGGGCTTCGTCCACCGGCAACCGCGACGACATGACACGGAGGATATTGTTGATATAGCGCGTGCGCGCCAGTCCCTCGTCAATGGGGAGCGTACTGTGCGGCGTGAAGCAATCCCAATACTTGCGCTGTTTAATCGTAACCGTCTGTTCCGTATCGGGCCAGTACACCACGGCATCCACCAAATCAGCCGGCAAAAACTCGTCGTCGTACCCCTCGTCCACAATCATGCCCACATTGACAATGGTGCGGCCATTGTGTGTGCGCGCGGCCTTGGCCAGTGAATAGCTCTCGCCGATGAAGGAGCAGTTCTTGAAATAGATGTTGCCCGCGCGATCGGCCGCGGGAGCGGCGAATACGGCGGTATCCACGGGCGGCAACCAGTATTTGAACCGGCCATCCTCGGTTATCTCCACGAATTGCGGCGCGTCCGGCGGCCATACCCGCGTACCGGGTCCAACGCGGGGATCAACAAATGTGCCGGCGCCGGTGTCGTTGATGATATATTCCTGGCCTTCCCCCTGTGCGCGCAAAGCAAAGGTAACAGAGCCAAAGAGCGTGCAATGAATCTCCATTTTGTCGGCCTGCGCCAATTCCAGCTGTTTCTTGAATGTTTCCGTATGCGAAACGACCAGCCGGGTGTTCAGCCCCTCAAGCCCCAGTTCCTCCACGGTCCCCGGCACCTTGCCGCGTCCTCCCTGACCGCCGATATTCACCACGGTCAAATCGCGTGGATGCCCATCCTGCAAAAAGCTGTCGCGGATAGCCCAATACATAAGGGAACATCGTTGATTCCCGCCAATGCCGGAAGTTCCCACCACCGCGCCGTCCGGTATCAGTTTGACCGCCTCCCATGCAGTCATAAACTTCGGGTTGTCCTTCACTGGCGACGGATGATGCAGGTCGTACTTTTCCCAAGTCATACGCCAGTGCATCACGTGGGCAAACAGCTTAAGTTTCGTGAAGATGTTCATGGCACGTTTTCATTCCTCTGTGGTAATCATGACAAGCCCCTGCCACGCATGGCAGGGGCGAAACAGTCGCAGCAACATACTATCGTACTGACAATATCCGTATGAACACATGTTCTAATTAGCCCTGTAATTCGAATTTAAAGCCCTCACCCGTCACCACATCAGCGCCGACAACCTTGGGCGCGCCACTTTCGGGCAGTACAATCTTCATGGGCGAAACATCAATAATGTCTTTTTGCGGGTCTACGCCCGGCATGACATACATCAACTCCATGCCGCGTTCCGTAAGACGAAACGCGCCAATATGGCATACATAATAGACGTTCTTGTTGTGTTTCAGCGCTTCCTTGCCGTTAAAGGTAATCTCGTACACGCTTTCCTTGAACTTGGGTTTGCCCGGTTCAATAACGCATACCTTGTCACCTTGTACTTCGATTTTTGCACGCACGCCCCAAGGGCTCACAAACAAAATGTTCTCGGCACAGGTAATGAGGTCAATAAAACCGCCGGGGCCCACATGGTTCATGATGCCTTCCCCGCGATTGGATACATTCACATTGCCATCGCTGTCGGCCTCAAGCAGACCGAGTATGGCCCAGTCGAGGCGCTCGTACATGGTCTCAAAGGCTTGTGACGACGGCGCAATCTTGTCGGGATTCACCGCCGCGCCAAAGAAAACGCCCGGCGCGGCCACGCCGCCAAAGGCGCCGGCCTCGGTCAACATACGCAAATCCTTGATGACACCGCTTTCATACAACAGCCGTGCCACTTCCTCCGGCAGTCCGATGCCGATGTCCACAATGTCGTCTTTTTTCGCGTGGTCTGCGAAAACACGGGTGGCAAGGCGTGCCATCACATCGTCTATGGGCGTGCGTTTGGACATGATGCCCAGCGTCTGGTTGATGGCGCGCACTTTGTTAAGCCCCACGTCGGTGGGTGTTTTGCTGTGCGGCGTAAAGCAGTCCCAGAATTTCTGGTACTTTATGGTGGCCGTTTGCTCTGTTCCCGGCCAGTACACCACGGCATCCACATATTCGGCGGGCAGAAACTCTTCGTCGTGTCCTTCTTCGACTATCCGGCCCACATTGACTATGGAGCGGCCACCATTTCGTTTCGCCGCCTTGGCAATGGAATAGCTGTCTCCGATAACCGAGGCTTCCTTGAAATAGATGTTGCCTTTTCTGTCCGCGGCGGGCGCGTTAAACAATGCGGTATCAATAAACGGCAATGAATACTTGAACCGGCCATCTTCGGTCATCTCCACATATTGCGGCGCATCGGGCGGCCATATTGGCGTACCACGGCCGGTGCGCGGATCGACAAAGGTTCCGG
>SKQZ01000107.1 GCA_007118765.1 Candidatus Hydrogenedentota bacterium | reverse complement strand
TCTGAAAGTTTTGGAGCGAACAACCGCCCTCTCTTCAGGACTTAATCTATAAAGGTCTGCATACCATTTAGGTATTCTTTTACCACTTTCATAAGTAATATATTCTCCCACACCCAGGTCCCATCATCCTCCACATATAAAACACCGCCGGTGCTTATCCGGCCCGACAATGCAAGGGGCGCTTCCAGCGTGCGACCGACGCCGTAACGCATTAAGGAACCGAAGCGCTTCGCCTCACGCTGCGCGTCTTCGTCCAGCAACTGTTCATGGTTTACAGGGGGCAACACATAAAGCGGCGGTTGCGTTGCCGCCGCAAAGGGACGTTTCGTTGTCGCGGCTGGCGGTTGTTTATGAAAAGTGCCCATCGCGGCCGGGATATCCACGGGCATGTCTTCCCAACGTTTTTCCACAACACCCAATGCCGCCAACTCCGAAGGCGTCAGCCACGTACCGGTCTCATCAAAATACACATCCATCGGCGCCGTGCCATCGTGTGGGAGCAGTTTGCATCCCCACACAAACACGTCTTCCAAGGCCACCACCCGCTCAGACCATACCATGGCCACAGCATGGTCATCGCGCAGCCCATACGCATCCAGCCACTGCTCCACGGGTACGGTGGCCGCGCCGATATGGACGCCAACGAACAGACAAGCAACCAGCCCCCAACGCAACCCTGCCACCGCGCTAATAACTTTCATGTTCTATTCCCAGCCCGGATACTTCACGCACTACTGTTGCGCCGGGACGCACAACTACGTGTTTGACGTACTGCAACTTCGTGTTCAGTCATGGCGCCAACCGGATAGGCGGGCGCAACACAACACACCGTCATTGTACCAGTTTTTCACGCGTAAACCCATCCGATTACAGCTTCTTTTAATGCGCTGCCAGTCGGTACAACCGCACAACAACATCACACGGGGCAGGCCGGGTAGTAGCGCCTGGCCGACGCTTGGTATACTTGCAACGGACAGCACAGGGCCAAACCGCAGGTGGACCACACGCACCACCGGTTTGAACACAAGAATATCTGAACAAAGGAATTGCACGTCATGCGCGCAGTCATACAACGGGTTTCTCACGCATCGGTAACCGTGGATGATGCCGTGATAGGGGCCATCGGGCCCGGGCTATTGGCGCTCATAAGCGTTGCCCCCGCGGACACGGACAAGGACGCCGACTATATTGCCGATAAAATTGCCACGTTGCGCATTTTCAAAGATGAGAACGAGAAAATGAATCGCTCCGTACTGGATGCAGGCGGCGAGGTGTTGGTTATATCGCAGTTTACCCTGCATGGCGACTGCAGACGCGGAAGACGCCCATCTTTCATCGGGGCGGCACAACCGGAACGTGCCATACCGCTGTATGAACGGATTGTTGCACGGCTTCGCGACGACAAGCATTTGCGTGTGGCGACCGGTGAATTTGGGGCGTATATGCAGGTGGCCCTTACAAACGACGGACCGGTCACGCTTCTGCTGGATTCGGAAAAACAATTCTGAAAACCGCCGCCCGTGCCCACGAATAAGAATGGCGGAGAGGGTGGGATTCGAACCCACGGTACGGTGAAACCGCACAACGGCTTTCGAGGCCGCCGCCTTCAACCACTCGGCCACCTCTCCGATGTGCCCCTATTGTAGCAAACACTGTCCCGCCGTTGCGAGGAGAGCGGCAGCCCGATGCGACAATTCGGGCGCTGGGAGTGCGTCGCTACGGTTACAATGACGGGATTGCTGCGCTGCTGCCAATGCGCGTCAAAAACATCGTCCATCTGCGTTCACGCCAAAGGAACCAAATATGGTATCCTTCAGCAGCATCTTACAGCATAGGGAGCGTGGTTATGCGACGACAATATGGGTTGGTAATGGGAACGTGCCTGTATCTAGTGGGGTTGGCGGCGCTGTTTGTGCCGCCTGCGCTGACCATGTCACGCGCACCGGTGTATGTGATGGATTCACAGGGCCACATCAATCACGCCACAATTTGGTCGAGCGCCGAGCCCCGCGCCGTAATACTTATCGGGCATGGCGTGACGGCCAATCAAGGCATAATGGCCATGATAGCCAAGGCATTCGCGCACAACGGCTATGCGGCGGTTGCGTTCGATTTCTGGGGGCATGGACACGCGCGCGAATCGTTTAACTGGTCGGCCAACCCGCAACAGATATTCAGCATGTTCGACTGGGCACGCATCAATTATCCTGACCTGCCCATTGCATATCTTGGGTACTCTATGGGAGGGTTTGCGGGCGCCAAGGCATTCAATGAAAAACCCGTAGCCGATGCCTTCGTTGCACTGGGCGCGTTGCCCGGCGCCATCCCCGACTGTAAAACGGCCATTGCCGCCGGCATCTTCGAGGAGTTGTTCAGCATTGACTATGCGAAGGAATCCGTGGGGGATAAAGCCGATGTAATCAGCAGCCCCTTCAGCAATCATGCCACCGCGGCGAGTGATCCGTTGTTGATTGCACGCATCCTCGCGTGGGTGGACGAGGCGCTGGGTTTTCCCGGCGACACACGCTTTCCATGGATTACATGGCTGTTTTCGATGATTGGCATTGTCGTGGGGTGCGCGGGTGCGCTATTGGCAGCGACCGGCATGGTGGGGCTGATCTCCGGAAAAGCCGTCACGGAAACGCCGCGTCCTTCCAGCCGACGGTGGAGCATCAACCCCTATCGCATTATGGGCATGGCGCTGGGCATGCGCGGCGTGTCCACACCGCCCCGTTCGGGTCCGTTGCCGAGTGCGTTCCTGCGCGGATTGCTCTGCGGCCTGTTGATTGCCTGTCTGCTTGCCGTATTGTTGAGCGTCCACGTTTTCACTGTGTCCATGTTTAACCCCGGACGTTTGCTCATGTGGCTTGCTTTTGCTTTCGTCGCCATTGGTCCTGTTTTTCTGGATGCGTGGATACTGGAGCGCGTACCGTTGAAAAGCACTGGAACCCGATTCGCCGTAGCCGCAACAACCCGCGGCGTGCCACTGTTGGCGTTGGCCATTGGCCTGCGGCTGCTCCATCCCGGACTTGGCTTCATCGGGATGATGTTCGGCATACGCGCATTTATTGCGGTCATGCTGTCGCTGGTTCACGCCCTCACCACCCGAACAACCTGTGACTGGCGTGCCGGTGCGACAGCCGTTACCGTCGTGTGTGCGTGGGTCTTTGCATTCTGGTTCCCCTTGTACTGGCCATGGTCGCATTAACCGGGTTTTACCCCGGCACAGAATCAGCCGCTAGCCCGGATATTTCATCAGGTTTCGTCGTGAGCCTGTGAAGATTGCGCCAGAGCAGGTGTTTTGCGCAGGCCGCCGGCTGACAGCGTGTTAGTACACGTCGAAGTCGGC
>SKQZ01000269.1 GCA_007118765.1 Candidatus Hydrogenedentota bacterium | reverse complement strand
TGTCGGCATGTTGAAAAGCGCCGGGGCGCGTAATCAATACCACCATGCGTTCACCGGAACGCTTCCCGTCTCGCACCAGCAGGTTGCGCAGATATCCGCGCTCACGGCGGGGTTCACATGCGCGCAGATCACACGTCTTCATCCATGTGCGCGTACCTTGCAGCAGTCGGTCCAGCCCGGCGGGCCCGATGCGGCACTCCTCGATGTCCAGCGGCCAGAACCACTTCCCGCGCCGTTTGAACCCCAGCACCGTTTCCCGTTCAAAACCGGGCGGCGGCGGTTCCGGGTAGCGTTTTAAGGCGAAGGAGGGGTCCACTTTGTTGCGGTACTGCCAGATGACCGGCGACGGTGTCATCGGGATGGGCGACTCCCAGACCTCTTGAAACAGCGCTTGCAGCAGTGCCGCTTTTTGCTTCAGTTGGTCTTCATACGACAAGTCCTGATGAAGACAGCCGCCACAGTCGCCAAAGTGTTTGCATAGGGATGTGGAATCAGCCATTGGACAGCCTTCCGTTCCCGTTGCGCAAGCAATGTACCAGCGCATCCACCTCGACTGTCGCCATGTTGGTACACCAGTCCGCCGTGGCGTACGGGATGTACAACATGCCTTCATGCTCCATGGCGCCACAGGTGTACACCACATTCGGGACATATCCCTCGCGCTCTTCTTCGCTGGGCATCAGCAGCGGTTCACGCAGTCGCCCGATGATACGTGTCGGATCTTCCAGATCAAGGAGCATGGCGCCGATGCAGTATTGGCGCATTGGCCCGACGCCGTGGGTCAGCAACAGCCACCCCTCGTCGGTTTCCACAGGCGATCCGCAATTGCCGATAAGGGTCAATTCCCACGGGTACTCGGGGGTCGCGAACAAGGTGGCTGATTCCCAGAAATGGATATAGTCAGAGTACATGATGTACAAATTGCGACCATCTATACGCGAACACATGGCATAGTGGCCGTTGATGCGTTTGGGGAAAAGCGCCATACCCTTGTCGCGTGCGCAGGCGCCGTTTAGCGTGTGGATGTGGATGCGCTTGAAGTCTTTGGTTTCCATGAGCATGGGCAATATGTGTATGCCGTTAAAAGCGGTGTAGGTGCCGTAATAGGTTTGCGCGCCGTCAACATCGGTGAAATGAACCAGCCGCAGATCCTCAATGCCCCGCGATTCGCTTTCGCTCTGGGGGAACAGCACGATGTCGGAGATGTCCGCGTCGTCCGGCATTTGCACCTGATAATTGGAACGTGCCAGCCAATAGATGCAGTCCACCACTTCCTGCGTATCGGCGGAGTCGCGGCATACGGCATCGGCGCCTTCGACCGCACTCACGAGATCGGCATAGGTAAACTGTTCCGGCAGGGGTTCAAGAAGTGCCGTGGCACAGGCATCGTCAAGCACCATCTCCTTGAGTTTTTGCAGGAACAACGGTTTCAAATAGAATTGGTCCGGCGAACGCTTGGCGGATACGGAAAAACGTGCCGGCGGGTCAAGCAGGACCTCTTTACCGCCTCGTATGGCGCCGGTGCGAAACACAACGGACGATACGTGTCCCTCGCCCGTGGCGCGCAGACTCATAACAAAGCGACAATTGCCGTTGTTGCGCTGGTCTTGAGCAGGATGCATGACAATGGACGGGTTGAACAATGCCGCCGCTTCAATGGAATACTCCATGGTGAAATAGCTGCCCACCAGCAGTTGGCGGTTGTCGTCGAGATCGCCGTGCCAGTCCGCCAACATGGCCACCTGCTCAAAATGGTCTTTGAATACCGTACGCAAATCCTTGTGACGGTTTATGAACGAGGCGAACACACTCTCCAGGCTGGCGGCTACCATGTCATCTGTCAATTCGCACACCCGCTGCACCAGAAAATGAAAGCGCTTTTCACCGTATATCGCAAACATGCGCGGAATAACGCGGGCTTCATCCTTATGGAGTTTTAACGGCAATTTGATGATCTCGGGGCATGTTGTTGGTTGGGTCACCATGAAATCTCTTCCTCGTTAAATACTGACGCCCTTCACAGGGGCATCGTATCATCGTGTCAAAGGCACTACAAGCATATTGTGCGCGGGCTAGACGGTTGGTTTCGTTTGATGTTCTCCCGAAAGCCGCTTTTTGGATATGTCTGCGACAACTGCCGACCGGCTCAGATCCTGTATGGTCAATAGCGAAATCAGCCATGCCAGTGTTGATTCAGCGCCCTGATTCAGGTTGGGGCCGTTTGGTTGCAGCCCGTCACGACACCCGCCGGTATGGTAATCATACAAGTACGACTCGGTATCGTTATGTCCCAGAAACCATCGCAGACAGTTTTGTGCGCGTTTACGCCAAACGGCGTCTTGCGTACATCGAAACGCCTCTGCACACGCTTCCACCAGCGCCATCGCCTCAATAGGCTGCTGGTCAAAACGGGCGCGGTCGCCGTTTCGGCGCATCCAACCTTGATTGCCAATCAGACTGATGGCGCCGTCTTCGTTCATCTGGATTTCGTACAGCCACTCCAAAGACTTCAAACCCTGCTTTACCATGGCCGCGTCAGGAATCCATTGACCGCTGAGAATCAGAGCATGGGGGAGTTTCGCATTGCTGTAGGCGAGGATGTCCTCGCACCAGGGCCATTCTTCATCGCTCTTGGCAAAAGCGTCATACAATTGTTTTGCGAACTTGTTGCGCATGCGACGCACTTGGGCATCGCCATCATAACGGCGCAAATAGGCGTGCATCCCAATCAGGGAAAACGCCCATGCCCGGGGCGACTTAAAATCGCTGACCGCTACCAGGGAACGCTGGAAAAAGCGCGTGACAAAGGAAAGCAGGGTTGGCGTCGGCGCCAAGGCGGTGGCGACACCCAATGCCCACACGGCGCGGGCATGGGCGTCTTCGCTGCCGGACTCTTCCAGCCATTCGCGATTGTAGTCCATGAAGTTGCGGAAGCGCTTGTTTTCCGTATTTAAGGCATGATGCAGAAAGGCAAGGTAGGTATTGATTAAGGGAAGCACGGTTTCGTCATGGTACAAGTCATAATGCATCACCGCCGCGATAAGTGCGCGGGCGTTGTCATCCGTGCAATATCCGTGAAACCGGTTGGGGATGGAAAACACGGCATGTTGCAGCATGCCGGTATCGTCGGTCATCATCTGAAGGTGCGTCAGTTTGATGTCGGGAACACCTTCCACTTCACCGTGGGGATCATGAAGAAACGCAACGGAACGGGGCTTGCTTTTCCACTCGTCCATAACCGCGCTCGCGAGGTTCAAATAATCCGACCCGACCGCTTTCCAGACCATGTCGCGGCCATAGGTGTAGGCCTTTTTGCGCATGGCGTCGCGCTGCACCGGGTTGTGCAGCAAT
>SKQZ01000335.1 GCA_007118765.1 Candidatus Hydrogenedentota bacterium | reverse complement strand
TTGGATATGGTGCGGGCCGCCGATCTGTACGCCAAGGTCTTTCCATTCCCATTCGGTATAGGGCGGTTGGGCCAGCCCCACCATGCCCGTGCCGCCGCGCCGCAGCAGACATACGGCGGTATCGTCTTCCAAAAACACCAGCGAGGTTTCGTTTGGATACTCTTCACCATGCATGTTTTCCACCAACACATCGAACTGGCGTCCGTCCGTGCTTGTATACAAGCGAATCATGCGGTCTTCGGTAACGGAGTATCCAATGGCATAGGCGGTGTCGTTGTGCCAAGTGACGCGCCACAGCCAGAAATTGGGCTCGCCGATTTCCACAGGCTCGCTCCAGTTGTGTCCGTCGCGCGAAAACCATGCCATGGTCTGGTGCGAGTATTCGGTGCGATCATGCATGGCGGCGGCGCCGGAGAGCATCAATTCACCGTCGGGTGTGATGCATATTTGCGCATCGCGCAAGTCGGCCACGTCGGAGGTGAGCAATGCGGCGGATTCCCATGTTTCGCCGTCGTCTGAGACGAGTACACGTAACGCGCCGTCCGGACAGACATGGCCCGCGCCCTCGCGAAACACGCAATACCACCGGTCGTTATGCCGTATCATGCCGGTGAAGGCGCTATGTTCCGCTTCATCCCAGATACAGGTGACGGACAACAGCTCCGGTTCTTCCGCGGCAGTTTCGCCCTGGGCGATCATCGCGGGGACAAGACCAAGCAAAACGCCAATGCCCAAGATTGCCATGCGTGTCATGATGGGAGTCTCCTTTTTGTTGTTATGCATCCACCTGTCTCATTTTCATTATGTTGCATTTTCACCGGCCCACGACAAACCCTGCTTAACCATCCGACACGATGCCGCGGCCGTTAGCACCAATCCTGGCATAGACAACAAATGGCGCCGCATTACGGTTGTTTGCCCCTGCATGGGGGCGTATTTACGTGCGCCTGCTTCGTGCTTTTGCGCGCTTTGGGGCATCGGTTTGGGGCGGCACGTTATGCACCTTCCCGCATCGTACACACTTTACCTGCGGTTTTGCGTATTCCGGCGGCAGCTTAATGCGTATGCCGCAATCACAATTGATGAATCGGTAATGATGCATGCGTCGCAGCATATCGCCGGTATCACGCTGCCGTTGTCGTGCCGTCGGTTCTTCCTTTTGTGGGACTTCCTTGCGCGGTGTTGCTTGTGGCGCTGCTGCTTGTAAAGGCGCGGCTGCCTGTCCTGCCTGTGAAGGCGCTGCCGCCCGTGCCGCTTGTGTGGGCGCGGCGGCCAATGCAGACGCGGGCACATGTGCCGAACCGGGGCCGTCCACCTTATTCCAGGCGTTGGCATAATCGGCGAACGACGCGCCGCCGCCCATGCTGCGCAAGATGCGCACCCGCTCGTCAATGGGCGGATGGGTGCTGGTAATGGCAGACAGGGATCGTTTGCCCGCTTCAAGGGGGTTCACAATATACATGGGAGCGGTGGCCTTGCTGACAGACTTTTTGTCGCCCGGATTCCCGGCAATGACTTCCAATGCGCTTGCCAATCCTTCGGGATAGCGGGTATACACCGCACCGCCCGCATCTGCGAGATACTCGCGCTGTCGCGAACACGCGAAATACAACATCTGCGCCAGCAGCGGCGCCACTATCGCGAGGATTGCCGCAATCACCAATAGAATCAGCTTGCCGCC
Organism: Candidatus Hydrogenedentota bacterium; assembly: GCA_007118765.1. Lineage (GTDB taxonomy): Bacteria > Hydrogenedentota > Hydrogenedentia > Hydrogenedentales > CAITNO01 > SLFT01. Next base: position 10,543 of record SKQZ01000335.1, on the reverse strand, counting down.
GCCGTCACTACTGCGCGACGAACGCCGTGAACTGTATCGTCGCGATCCGGTCAGGCTTGAATACCACATCATGCGCAAAAACATTTCAGTAAGCATGATGATGGAGCCAACCATGATGCTGGCCATGGTCATAAACAAAACATCACGATTCGCGATGTGCGAGATTTCGTGGGCAATCACCCCCTGCAGTTGGTCGCGGTTCAGTTTGGAAAGCAGACCCGTAGTAACGGCAACCGCCGCGTGGTTAGGGTCGCGTCCGGCGGCAAACGCATTTAAGGACATATCCTCAATGATGTATACCCGCGGCATTTTGGGCAGTTGCGCCGCCAGCGTCATTTCTTCGACAACATTGAACAGGCGCGGGTGGTCGCGTTTTTCAATTTCCCGCGCTCCCGCCGCCGCCATCAACAACCGGTCGCCTGCGGAATACGCCGCCAGCGCTTGTACACCCCAAATGAAGAATGCAATGAGCATGCCGATGGCGCCGCCAATGGGCAACAGCAGCACCGTATCGCCGACGGGGACAGGCTCTGAGATGGGCACCAGCGCGAATCCGATGGCGAAGCCCACGGCTAACAGCAGCAGCAGCATGCCGAACATGAGCAGCATGGACCGACGTTTATTGGCGCGAATCAGTTCAAACATGATGGTTACTCAGGGGTTGGCGTTTCCGGTCAACGTATCAGGCAATCCATACGGCATTGTACCGACCTCTTCTGACGTTATCCATACAGCAGCCGCCTGATTTACAGCGCGTTACTGGGGTTCTTGTACTGTCTTGCGGTCTGTGTCCCAACAACAACCTGCCAACGAAGCGCAATCACGAGAACGAAACTTTTGGCACCTCGCGCTCGGCGGCATTTTCTATCTCGAAGAAATCAGACTTGGCAAAGTTGAACATGCCGGCGATAATGTTGCTCGGAAACATCTCAATTTTGTTGTTAAAGGTCATCACAGCATCATTATAGGCTTGGCGCGAGAAACTGATGCGGTTTTCCGTGGAGGTAAGCTCTTCCTGAATCTGAAGGAAATTTTCGTTGGCCTTCAGGTCGGGATACCGTTCAACGACCACATAAAAGTTGCTGAGCGCCTGGTTCAGTTGGCTTTCGGCGGCGCCTTGTTCAGACACCCCCGAGGCATTTTGAGCGAGGTTGCGTGCTTTGGTGACGCTCTCCAGGGTTTCACGCTCGTGTTTCATGTATCCTTTGGCGGTCTCCACGAGATTCGGGATAAGGTCGTGGCGGCGTTTCAGCTGGACATCAATTTGGGACCATGCATTCTTCACGGCATTGCGCAAGCGCACCAGCCCGTTGTAGATGCCAACCACCCACAGCACCAGCGCAATCAGTACGGCCACAATGATTAATAACACGACTGTAGGGCCCATACAAAAAACTCCTTTTGGGTTAAACTTGCGGCGGGGTCGGGGTTTGTGTTGTGGGCGGCGATTGGGGGAATACCTGGCGCAGCCAGTGTACCACGGGCGATTCCGGCCCGCTTTCGCTGCCATGCTTGAGTATGGACAACAATTCGCCGCTGTCAAACCACAGACCATGTTCCTCGGGACAATAATCGTACACCACCGGGTCAGGACCGCCGGTGACGGCCTTATTCATGAGCGCATCACATAGTGGACACGGGCGCGCCGCTTCGCCTTTGACGTTGGCGGGGTCGCCTGCGGTCAAAAAACCGTGCGTCATTGCATGGTCACCGAAAAGCAGATCGAGTTCGCCTTCATCAAGCCAGATGCCATGACACGTGTCACAGTAATCAATCTCGATCTCTTCGTATTCAATGGCCAGCATTGGTTCTGTGCATACGGGACATTCCATGCTGAGTATTGTAGAGTGAAGCCCCGTGAACAATCAATTATTTTCCGAGGGGCAACAGGGCGGTTCAGGGGCCGGGCGCATCCGTGGGTTCGGAATCGGGTTGCATAGCAAACCGTGCCAATGCCAGTGCGCCGTTCTTGCCGTGTGTGCCGGTTTCGATGGCGGGGCCCACGCAGCTGGGGCAACCGGTTTTGCAGGGGCACTCGCTGAGCAGGGCAATGGCCGCCGCGAGCAGTTGTTCGTGGTGGTAAAACAGTTTGTCGCAATACCCCACGCCGCCGGGATAGCGTTCATAAAGGAAAGCGGACGGCAGCTGTGATTCCGGGGCGCGCAATCTGGACGTGGCCAGCATGTCGCTGGGATCGCACGCCACGTGAACGGGCGCCACTTGCAGCAGTGCATTGGCCAGCGCGTGCAATGCTTCGCCCAGCGCCTCTTTTCCCATGCCGCAGTGGTCTTCGATGTTCTCGGGAAACTCAAGCCAGTAGCCGGTGGTGTGCATGGTCTGTTCCGGCAAATCTATTTTACCCCAGCCGACATTTTCGTGGGTGCCGAATTTGATCTTCTTGTAGATGGTGGGCAGCCATGTAACGCTTAACTCGCCCGCGCATTTTTGCGCGCCGCCGGCGGGTGTCTCCTGCAGTCGTTTGAGTACGCGCAAGTCCACCTTCATTTCCGCATCGGTGTAATAATCCACCTCAACAGGGCGCGCATAGGCCTTGCGGTCTTTCAGGTCGAGGCGCTCAATGGTATATTGCTGCGTTTCGTGCAAATACACGGCATTTTCATATACCTCCACGGGCGCGTTGAAATAATCAACCTCGCCGACAACCCGTCCGTTGTCCGTAGTGTCCAGAATCACCACATTGCCCGGCGCTGCGGTTCGCAGGCTGATATCTGATGCGGGGTATGTTTCCGCGCTCCAATGCCAGCGTCCGCGGGTCTTGCGCAGCACCCGGTTTTCAACGAGGAAATCAAGCAGCTCCGCCGTGCTGTGCTCATCCAGCCCGAAAGCGTCGCCGTCATTGAACGGCAGTTCAAAGGCGGCGCACTTCAAATGACTGGTTAACACGAACAAGTTGTTGGCGTCAATGGTGGCATTTTCCACGGTCTGGCCAAAGAAGTAGTCGGGATGGCTGATGATATATTGGTCGAGCGGTGCGCTGGATGCCACCAGCACGACCAGTGCGGCGCTGCTGCGGCGACCGGCACGTCCCGCCTGTTGCCATGTGCGTGCAACGCCGCCGGCATATCCGCACATGATGCACACGTCCAGCGATCCAATGTCAATGCCCAATTCGAGCGCGTTGGTACTGACCACCGCCATTACCTGCCCGTTACGCAGGCCGCGCTCAATGTCGCGCCGTTCGGAAGGCAAATAGCCGCCCCGATAACCGCGCACGCGATCGGGGTCGCCCCCTTTGCGTCGCACCGCCTCTTTAAGATAGGTGGTGATAATCTCCACACGCAACCGGCTGCGCGCGAATACGATGGACTGTACGTTTCGGAACAATAACGACGCAGCCAGACGTCCCGCCCGCTTAACGCTTGATGCGCGGATGCCCAGTTCACGGTTTACCACGGGCGGGTTATAGAACAGGAAATGTTTTTCGCCGGAAGGCGCACCGTTGTTATCCACCAAATCCACAGGCATCTCGATAAGTTTTTCCGCCAGTTCCCGCGGGTTGGCAATGGTGGCGCTACAACAAACAAACTGAGGCGCCGCGCCGTAGAAGGCGCAGATGCGTTTCAGGCGGCGCAGCAGATTCGTCAAGTGACTGCCGAAGACGCCGCGATAATGATGAATTTCATCTATCACCACATAGCGCAGATTCTCAAACAGGCGAATCCAAATGGTGTGATGCGGCAGAATGCCCGCATGCAACATGTCGGGATTTGTTACCACAATGTGCCCGGCGTTGCGCACGGCTTTGCGGGCGGATGCGGGGGTGTCGCCGTCAAAAGTGTAGGCGCCGATTTTAACCTCCAGGGTATCAATGGTATCGGTCAATTCCGTCACCTGATCCTGGCTCAGCGCCTTGGTGGGGAACAGGTACAGCGCCCGGCTGTGCGGCTCATTCATCAGTCGGTTCAGCACGGGCAGGTTGTAACAGAGGGTCTTGCCCGAAGCGGTTGGCGTTACCACGCATACGTGCCGACCCGCTTCCAGCGCCGCAAACGCGTCCCGCTGATGGGTGTACAGGCGGTGGATGCCCCGTTTTTGCAGGCCCGCGATAAGTTCAGGATGCACCGACTCGGGAAAATCGGCATAAGCGCCCGATTGCGCCGGAATCGAACGCCACGCCGTGAGGTGTTTGCAAAAGTACGTGTCATTGCGCAGTTGGTCTATCAGTTGGGCTACATTCATGTTCCTGCCTTATTAGTGGTGTGCAAACGAGCGGTTGCCTTCCGTATTGTAGTCTTTTCGACAACGTGGTGACAAAACCCGCACAACCTGTTGAATACACGGCGCACAGCGCCTATAATGAAGTCATACAAGGGAGACCCGTTTTTTATGATTTATCCGTACATTCTTATGGGCGTCGGCGTGTTGAATCTGGTGGCGCTTGGCTTGGTGTGGATGCGTCTGCGGAACCCCGCGGGCGCGGACATTGAAAAGACCATTCGCGAGGAAATGCGACAGGAGCGGGAGGGGAGCGACAGACGCGCACGGGAAATGCGTGAGGAGTTGGCTCAGTCTCAAGGACGCGCCCACGAACAACTGGTCAACACGGTCAACACGCTGGGCGTCAATCAAAAGGGGCAGCTGGCCGATCTGGTGAAAGAGACGAAGGCCGGCAGTGAGACGGTACAAAAGCATACCGAGCTGGTCAAGGCCGACCTGACAAAGCAGCGGGAACAGATTAAAGACCAGTTAATAAACATTCACAAAGAGAACGAGGCCCGGTTTGGCGCGGTGCGCGATACGCTTGACAAGCGACTCAAGGAGATGGCCGAAGAGCAGCAAAAGCATTTGGCCAATGTGGTGAAGGTGCAGCAGGAAGAGCAGGAGAAAGTGCGCAGTTCTCTTGAACAACGATTCCGCCAGATACAAGAGAGCAACGAAAAGAAGTTGGACGAAATGCGGCGGATTGTTGACGAAAAGCTGCATGATACCTTGGAAAAACGGTTGGGGCATTCTTTCAAGCGGGTGGGCGAACAGCTGGAGGCGGTACAACGCGGCTTGGGCGAGATGAAGTCGCTGGCAACGGGCGTGGACAACTTGCAGCGGGTGTTGGTGAACGTTAAGGAGCGGGGCACCTGGGGCGAGTATCAACTGGGAAACATCCTTGCCGACATTCTTACGCCGGAACAATACGCGCAGAATGTGGCCATCACCGACGGACGTGAGTCGGTCGAATTCGCCGTCAAACTGCCGGGGCGCGAAAGCGACCATGCGCAGCCGGTTTGGTTGCCCATAGACGCCAAATTCCCGCGTGAATCCTATGAGCGGTTGGTGGATGCGTCGGTCAACGCGGACGCCGGCGGCGTCAAGACCGCCGCCGTCGAACTGCAACGCGCCGTGGAGCGGATGGCAAAAGACATAAAAGAAAAGTACATTCATCCCCCTGCCAGCACCGATTTCGCCATTCTGTTCCTGCCGACGGAAGGCCTGTTTGCGGAGGTATTGCGCCAGCCGGGGTTGCAAAACCGCTTGCAGCAGCACTACCGGGTGCTGGTTGCCGGGCCGACCACGTTGTCGGCCATATTGAACAGTCTGCGCGTCGGTTTTCAAACCCTCGCCATTGAAAAGCGCACGAGCGAGGTTTGGCAGATATTGGGCGCCGTCAAAACGGAGTTTGGCAAGTTTGGCAACGTACTTGAAAAAATCAAGAAGCAGGTCAATACCGTTTCCAATACGCTGGACGAATCTGCCCAGCGTACACGGGTCATGGAGCGCAAGCTCCGTGCCGTAGAGGAAATTCCCGCCGACCAAACGGCCACGGTGCTAGGCGCCGACTTTACCAGTCTCGCCCATGAGGATGCCGCTGCGGAACCGGTGGATGATCTTATTGATTAGCGGAAACTCACTTTCAGCGTCTTGATCTCGAAAGGACGCATTTCAAACGCAACACTGCCATTATCAAGGGGCAGCGCGTGGTCATGTTCCTCCATGAGATTGCATGTGGCGACTTTCTTCACGGTTTCCGGGAACCGGACAGTCACATTGGAGCGGCGTTTGCCCGCCTCATACAACCGCACAATTACCGCGTCTTCATATTCCGCCTTCTTGATTGCCTCGACAATGACGTTTGAAGGCGATACCTCGCAAAACAGATTGGTTTCGCATACATCCGGCAATTCTTCGGTAGACTGGTATTGAATTTTGACCACGGCAGGGGGCACGTTCAATGCGTAGGCCGCATGTACCACACACTCAACATCAAAATCACCAATGTGCGGCAGGAGCGCATACGTGAAGACATGTTGTCCTTGATCGGCCTCGGGATCAGGCGCCACGGGCGACTTCAGCAGAGTCAGGGAAATCATGTCATCCAGCGAATCATGACCGTATTTGCAGTCGTTCAGCAGTGCCACGCCATAACCTGTCTCGGACACGTCCACCCACTTGTGGGCGCATACTTCAAACTGCGCCTGATCCCAGCTGGTGTTTTCGTGCAGATTGCGTACGGCATGGCCGAACTGGATTTCGTTGCGCCATGTATCCGAACACACATCTACGCCGAACCCCACTTTCAGCAGGGTGTGCTTCTCATGCCAATCCACCTCGGTACGCCATTCTATGCGGCGGTTATGGGCATAGACGCGCATGTCCTGACGCAGTGTGGAGGCGCGGCCAATTTTATACTCCGAGTGGATGGTAAGAAACAACGGGCCGTCTTCGGCCACTTCGCGGCGCACAAGGCGTGTCTCCTGGCGCAGCGTGTCGCGATAATAACGGTCAATGTCCCAGGCATCCCAGTACAGCGGCATATCCTCGGCGGTGTACAGGGCGTTTAGCGTCTTGCCGGGTTTCACGACGTCGCGGTTCGCGTCTTTGTCAAGCAGACTTGTAATGCGGCCCGTTTTGTCAAATACAAAGCGATAGAAGGGTGTTTCCAGCGACTTGCCGGTGTATGAGAAAGGAGAGGCGCTGTTCTCGTCGCGGTTGCGCAGTGCCAGCGGCGTTACGCTCAGCGGTCGCAACGACATTTCCACGGCAAGGCCGTTACGCGTTTTTTGCGCAGGCAGCGGCGCGCCGCTGCTGTCCACAGCGCCGTTGAAGTCAGCCCCCGGCAATTCAACAATATCCGTGCGATCCCATGACAACGCATTGCCGACAAGCCATTCCTGTCCTTCCGAATCGGGCGTGAAGCGCTGCGCGAGGGTTGTTAATGCCGCGTCGCGAATGGCAAGCAGCGCAGCCTTCATGCGTTTGTATTCTTCCTCGGCCACATGATACACCTCTTTGATGGACGTACCCGGCAGGATATCGTGGAACTGGTTCGTCAGCAACAGCCGCCACTGCGCCTCGATCTCTTTGGCGGGATAGGCAAAGCCGTCGGCCATGGCCATGGCGGCAAACAGCTCGGTCTCACGCAGGAGCAACTCCATTTTCCGATTCCATGTCTTTGTGCGCGCTTGGGTGGTGTAGGTGCCCCGGTGGTATTCCAAGTACAATTCGCCCGACCAGCGGGGCCGTTCCACCGGTTGTTCCCGCAATTCCTTGAGGAATTGGGACACATTGACAAAGGCGGTTTTGGGACAGCCTTCAAGGTCTTCCATGCGCAGTGCGCGTTCGCACATTTCCCGGGAGGGACCGCCGCCGCCGTCGCCCCAACCCACAGACGTAAGCACCCGGTCCTGCAGTTCCTTTTGCTGCACGTAATTCCAGGTTTCCTGCATTACTTCGGGCAGCACATCCGCATTGTAACCGTTACTGCGCGTGGTGATATAAGCCGTAAAAATCTCCGTGCCGTCCAAGCCGCGCCACCAGAAGGTGTCGTAGGGGAAATGGTTGGTGTCATTCCAGTTGATTTTGCTGGTAACAAAGTTGTCAATGTCGGAAAGCTTTAAGATTTGGGGCAGTGCGGCGGCATAGCCGAACACATCCGGCAACCACAGCGTATCGGCTTTGTATCCGAAGAGTTCCATGAACTTCTTGCGGCCTTCAAGCAGCTGACGCACCAGGGCCTCGCCGCCGGACACATTGCAGTCTGCTTCCACCCACATGCCGCCGTTTGGTTCCCAGCGACCTTCCCGCACCCGTTTCTTGATGCGTGTCATAATCTCGGGATAATATTTCTCGACCATGTCATACAGGGCGGCTTGGGACTGCTGAAAGGTCAGTTGCGGATAAGCGTCCATGAGGTTGAGTACGGTGGTGAAGGTGCGCGCACATTTCCGAATGCTTTCACGCACCGGCCACAGCCAACCCACATCAATATGCGCGTGGCCGACAATGCCCACCAAGGGCGTGGAGGGGCTGTTTTTGTGCTTGAGCAACGGCGCAAGCTGTTTCCGCGCCGCCGTCATCATGACGTTCAGTTCTTTCTCGTCCTGCCATTGCAGTGATATCGCGTCCAATATCTCCCGTAGCGTTTCCAGAATCCGGGCGCGCCGCAGTGTGTTTTCATCAAGGAGCAGCGCCGTGCGGTACAGCACTTCGGCATCGTACAGAAACCCGGACACCACCTCACGTTCAACAACAACGGCGCTCTCGCGCAACGGGAGCGGCGGCGGCTGATGCGATGCGCCGCTGATGCCGTGCATGGTGACAACGCGCGGATTAAACGCATCCACATCGCGCATGGGATGGCCGCAATAGGCCTCAATATGAATACGGAAATGTTCGCCGCCCCGTGCCTTGGGTGTCAACAGCACCTCTTCATGATAAGGGTCCATGCCGCCGAGCGGCTGTCCGTTCACAAACAGCAGGCGTTCGCCGTCGTGACGGTTTCGGTAGAATACGCGCTGTCCCCGCAGATCCCGGGGAATCTCGATGTCGCCCCGAAACCATACCGAACCCCAGTGTACGCCCCATGCTGAATCAATGGGTGCATCTTTGTATGGCAACTCGTCCGGCGGTTCGCGAAAATGGTCCATCGTTTCCGCTGCTTCCAGCGCCACCGAAAAGGCTGTTGCATAGCGCCACGACGCCATTTTATCAAGTCGTTTACGAATCTGCTCAATGGTTTTGGATGTAAGCATGCCTTCTTTCCCCATTCTCCACACGTTCTGTGGTCTACACCTGCGGCTGGCCCGAATATCGGCGAAATGGTACCACAAATTTATTGCACATCGCATCTTAACCCGCATATTTCACAAGATTTCTGTTGCGCCTGCGAATCTTACACCATATCAGGCACTTTGCTTGCCCGCCGACTTCGACGTGTAATAACACGCTGTCAGCCGGCGGCTTGCGCAAAGCACCTGCTCTGGCGCAATCTTCCCAGGCTCACGACGAAACCTGGTGAAATATACGGGTTAAATAAGATGGAAGGCGCAGATAAATGTGTTTGCAAACCGTGTTTTCTCGTTCCTTGTGTTTTGTGGTATGATAGCAGTAAGGTGACAGAACTCGATACGCAGGAGAAACGTGTTATGAAGAATAACGGCAGCAGAGGTTTTACACTTATTGAACTGCTTACGGTGGTTGCAATCATTGCCATTCTGGCCTCCTTGACGCTTACAGTTGGGCCGCGCATGATCGAGCGCGCCAGAATGAACCGTCTGTTGAGCGCCATGCGCCAGGTGGATTTGGCGCTTGAGGCGTACCGCATTGATTTTCAGACCTTTCCGCCAGGGTATGGGTATGTGTCCTTTGATGCTGAAGATCCGCAACCGCCTGCCGATCCCGCCGATGAACCGGGGTACTATAATTTGATGCCCTATATGGCGCGCCTGCGTTATCATGGCGATGAAGATATGTACGATGAGTTCTCTGATTCCTACGATACGCTTGACAACGGGGAGATTGGACTGCTGGAGTTCTCGCCGGTTGGGCATCGGCGTCCTGACGGCACCTATGATCTGGATTATTCGCTGCCGCGCTATACCGGCCAGGTAACGGCGGCGTTTCAAACGGAGGTTAACCGGCAGTTGACAACGTCGCCGCGCCCCTTTATTTATATCCCCGTAAACAAACAACAGTTTTCGCGGGCACAGCAGTTTTGGTGGGAGCACGCGCCGGAGTTCGCCGATGTGTGGGATTCCGATGATCCGCGGTTGGCCAATCTTAATTTTCCGCCGCGCACCTATGACGCCTTTGTGTTGATTAGCGTGGGTCCGGCGCGCAACAGCTTCGGGTTGCTGGCGGAACCGTTGGGCTGGGATGTGGAGCAGGAGGACAACGGCCGTAATCTCTATCACATTCTTGGTTTACGGGCGTTTTATCTGGCCACCCGCGACCTCAATGCCAACGGCTTGCTTGATTTTGATTTTCGCGCCCGCACCCAACAGGGCGAGGCACGGCAGGAATACGACTTCAACGGGCGCATGGTAAACAATAATTTGCCGTCGCCCACCATGCCCGCCGGCGCCGGGCCGGTGATCTGGGTCAACCAGTAGAGGGCAGACAGCGCCTGCCTAGCCCGCATATTTCACAAGATTTCTGTTGCGCCTGCGAATCTAACACCATACCAGGCACTTTGCTTGCCCGCCGACTTCGACGTGTAATAACACGCTGTCAGCCGGCGGCCTGCGCAAAGCACCTGCTCTGGCGCAATCTTCACAGGCTCACGACGAAACCTGATGAAATATCCGGGCTA
>SKQZ01000410.1 GCA_007118765.1 Candidatus Hydrogenedentota bacterium | reverse complement strand
TTGCTTGCCCGCCGACTTCGACGTGTAATAACACGCTGTCAGCCGGCGGCCTGCGCAAAACACCTGCTCTGGCGCAATCTTCACAGGCTCACGACGAAACCTGATGAAATATCCGGGTTAACCCGTTTTTTTACACCGGGTTAATAGGCCGCAACCACCGTCCCCGACCGAATAATGGCCTGACAGGCCAAGCGTTGATCGTCGTCGAGCCCCAAATCCTTTTCCGCATCATTCATGGGCTCCAGATTCTCCATGCCCTCGCGAATGGTAATAATGCACATGCCGCACTGCCCCGCACGACACCCCAGCGGAACCCCCAAATCCTCGCAGGCGTCCATGATTGCAGAGCCGTCCGCCACTTCCTTTTGTTCGCCGTCAATAATTATGGTCGCCACGTGTTTTCTCCTTCTTTGGAACCATACCAGTAACACGACACAACGCCCAGTATAATAAGCCAGACTGCCCACAAATGCAAATAGAAAACCGGCCGGACCTGTCTTGGCAATGACAAGTCGAAAGCGGGTAGAATGTGGATACACACAACCCACGGTATGCAGCCCCAAACAAAAGGAGTCCCGACATGAAACGCCGCCTCATCACATTTGGAGTTATGGTCATCGCCATCATGGGTGTATGTGCCCCGACACAGGTCAGCGCCGAAACACCGCCCGACCCGCCGATGGAAACCCACGTACCCATGCGCGCCCTTACTTCGGGCCCGGAATCACACTGGTTTGCCTATTACGACAAATACCAGTTTGATCCAAGCGACCGGTACGCCTTGGGCATGCAGGTAACCTTTGAAGACCGGGCCCCCGAACCTGACGATGCCATTGTGCTGGGGATGATTGATCTTGAAAACGACGACGAGTGGATGCCTTTTGCCACATCAACGGCGTGGTGCTGGCAACAGGGCTGTATGCTGCAATGGTTGCCGGGCTCTGACAGTAAGGTTATTTACAACGCCCGCGAAGATGACCAATACATAAGCGTTATACAGGATGTATTCTCCGGCGAGAAGCGCACCCTGCCGCGTCCCGTATACACAGTGGCCTCCGATGGCAAAACGGCGGTTGGGGTAAATTTCGCGCGTGTAGGCGAAACGCGCCCCGGATACGGCTACAACGGGATACCGGATCCCAACGCGGACAAACTGCATCCGGCTGATGACGGTATCTATCGCCTTTGTCTCGAAACCGGCGCCTCACAGATGATTATCACATTGGACGAAATCGTCGCCTACCGCCACAACGACACCATGGACAAGGGCAAGCACTGGTTTAATCACCTCTTGTTCAATCCGGACGGCACACGGTTTATCTTTCTGCATCGGTGGCATCGTGAAACAGGGCGCGGCTGGTATACACGGGGCTTCACCATGCAACCCGACGGCGACGGATTGTTCTGCTTTAATGATCACGGCATGGTTTCCCATTTTATCTGGCGCGACCCCCAGCATCTGCTGGCATGGTCGCGAGAACCGGATTCCGGCAACAAATTTCATCTGTACGAAGACATGACCGATAACGTGGTGGTTATTGGGGAAGAAACACTAACGCAAGATGGCCATTGCACCTATTCGCCCTGCGGCCGTTGGATTCTGACCGATACCTATCCGGACCGTGACAGGATGCAAACGCTGATGTTGTATCGGCCGGAGGATGATACACTGATTCCGCTTGGCCGCTTTTATCAGGAGCGTGTGGACGACATCCAGCTCCGATGCGACCTGCACCCCCGCTGGTCGCGTGATGGGAACTTCATCTGTATTGACTCCAAATGGTCCGGACAACGCCAGATGTACCTGTTGGATGTCACTGAGATCATGGCCAACGGGACAAACGACACCGAATAATTGCGTTGTAAAAACGGTTCGCCCTTGATCCCGGCGGCGCTTTTTGCGACGCTGGCTGCCGACACGCCGCCTGTTTACTGAAATAGTTTTCAGAATTGTGGCAAACGCGACACTTGGTGTATACTAGCGATATTAACGAACGGTAGGTAGAGGGATATCAAGAGGAATCACGCACAGTGCAAACAAACAACGATGCCGAAACCCGGTTGCTGGAAAGTGCGCTCACCCTTTTTTCCGAAAAAGGCTATGAAGGTACGAGTATCCGGGAGATTATTGAAGGTGCAAACGTTACACGGCCCGTTCTTTATTACTATTTCACAAATAAAGAAGACCTATTCCGCCGGTTACTCGAACCCGCCTTGGCGGAATACACACGCAGCCTGCAGGAAATTCAAGACAGTTATGCGGAAGTGATAGGCCGCCTGAAGGCCATTGTTCGGGAAACTTTTCGCTTTACGGAAAAGAATCCCAAAGGGGTGCGCCTGATTCTGCAATTATACTTTTCACCGCCCAAAGGCGGCCCGAAACTGGACAAGTCCATTTATCGCCTGCGCCGATTTCGCCTGTTGGAAGAAATTATGCAGGAAGGTCTGGACAAGGGCGAGCTTGCCGGGGGCGATGCACAAAGTCTGGCGCTTATCCTCATCGGCATGATGGACGCGTATATCATGGCAAAGTCTTATCTGCCCGACCGGCACCTCTCCTCTGAACTGGCCGAAGGTCTTGTTGATTTGTTCTATTGGGGCGCCTGCTACAAGGAAAATCCGCCCACCATATTGCAAAGCCCGTTCAAGTACGTCTAGCCCAGATATTTCACCAAGTTTCGTCGTGAGCCTGTGAAGATTGTGCCAGCGCATATCACACGCTCTCGCCCCGCTGTTCTGCCGTCAACTTGACCTGATTCCCGAAAGCTGGTACTTTGGCGCATACTCGGTACAAGTTGTTTGGAGACTGATGTATGGCTGATGTTCGCACATTAGACTTGGTTGTATTGGTTGTGTACTTTGCCGGCATTTCTGTGGCGGGACTCTGGTTTGCACGCCGAAACAAGAATACTGAGGACTATTTCCTTGGGGGCCGCAATTTCCCGGGATGGGCCATTGGCCTGTCCATGGTGGGCACGTCCATCAGCTCGCTGACCTTTTTGGCATATCCCGGCGATGCCTTCCGGACAACATGGTTCCGGATGCTGCCCAACATCACCATGCCCATTGCCATATTCATCGCATCCATCTGGTTCCTTCCCTTTTTCAGACGGGGCAACCTCACGTCCGCCTATGAATATCTGGAAGGGCGCTTCGGGCCGGGCACCCGTGTGTACGCGGCTTGCATCGCGTTGTTAAGCCAGATTTTCCGAACGGGCGGCATTTTGTTCTTGCTATCCTTGCTGGTGCATGAACTGACCGGTTGGGACGTGTGGATATGCATTGTTCTTGGCGGCATCTTTGTATCCTTTTACACCGTGGTGGGCGGAATCGAAGCCGTGGTCTGGACAGACGT
>SKQZ01000160.1 GCA_007118765.1 Candidatus Hydrogenedentota bacterium | reverse complement strand
CCACGCTTTGCCGCAGTAGCTGCAAAGTTGAACTTTGCCACCTATTGGGTTCCCAAATCGGAATTTGGGAACCAGCCTTTAGGGGTTAGATTGCCGCGTCGGGCTTGCGCCTGCGAATCTTACACCATATCAGGCACTTTGCTTGCCCGCCGACTTCGACGTGTACTAACACGCTGTCAGCCAGCGGCCTACGCAAAGCACCTGCTCTGGCGCAATCTTCACAGGCTCACGACAAAACCTGATGAAATATTCGGGTTAAAACGTTCAGAATGCCTGTTTATTGCTCAAATTGTTTGTTTCTGGCTTCTTCGAAGCGGGCACGCAGATCAGGCGGCAATTCATCGAGAGAATTGTACTGGGTCTCCGTGCCGTCCTTGTCTCGAATGACGATCCTTTCCGACAGTACGCCTTGTGTGGTCAGGTCTCCTTCGGGAGGGAAATGCCGCCGGATATGTTCCGGCAGCGCATCGCGCGAATCGTAGCGACGGGTTCTGCCCTTTTCGTCAACCACCTGAATGTGGTGCGCAACATGCTCGGTATACGAATCCGGTATCTGTTGCCTGGAGACGTGCCGGGGCTCGGTGAATTGTGGGAATGCATCGGCGGGCCCGAATGAGGTTTCTCCAACCCGCGGGCGTCTGTTCCGTCCGAAGGAAGCCTCTTTAAGAAAAGGACCCGAAACCTGAAGTTGGACATGGGCGGAGAGCCATTTTATGAGCGCGGCGATCTCCGGGGGCGCTTGTGGTTTCATCGGACGATTCGGTTGCCGACATGGATAAAGGATGGCCACGGTATGGCCGCCGCCGGCGTCGCCGCATTGCAGTTGGACGGACCATCGCCAGTAATGCCCGGTCATTTGTCCTGTTGTAGTTCGATGGATGATTTCCTGCGCGCCGTACAACAGACGCTTCAAATCCAACAGATTTACGGAAACACGTTGAGGCAAGAGCATCCGGCGGCGTATTTCAAGTTCCCGTCGCGGTGTAATCGAAAGGATGACATGACTCCACAGCACACTGGTCGGCAGGAGCAGCATCAACGCGATAAAGATAAACAATGCAACTTGTGCGGCAACCAACCCCCTCGCACCGACCACAAACCGGCGCTGATGCATCTGCTCCAGTCGTTGCCGTTGTTGAGCCGTTGCCCGTTCCCATTCCTCCGCGGTAACCCCCGCCGGTATTGTCGCGGCCGTATCCTGATCCAAACGCTCAAGGGCTTCCGTTATTTTTGTATTGAGCGAAGCCGGACTCAGGGTGGCGACGGCGCCATAATACCCGAACGATGCCACCGCGATCATAATGGTCGCCAACAATCCCCGCTGGAACAAGACTTTGAGGCCCGGACGATATACCAGCCGGTTCTGCGTTTGACTTGTTGCCTTCCAGTCCAGCAGGTTAAATATTGGTGTGGTGCGCTGCATGGTCGTCGGTCTCCTCAGTTATTCTTAACCTAGCCCAGATATTTCACCCCCCCGCCATGGTGGGGCGCGTCTGAACATCCTCAATTATCGCACACGCTGTACTGCTTGTCCGTCGGGTCGACATGGTGCAACACGCCTGTTTTGGCGCCGGTTGTGCGGGCGACGCCCGCCGTGGTCAGTGATAACAGGTTCTATTGATAACAACGCGTTTCATTTCGTCGGAAAGCTCGTTGAAGTAGGCGCAGTAGCCGGCGATGCGCACGATGAGGTCGGGGTATTTTTCCGGGTGGTCATAGGCCTCAAGCAGCATGCGGCGATCCAGGACATTGGGTTGCAGTTGCATGCCGCCTGTTGTGAGGAAGGTCTTGAACATGGCAGCCAGATTCTTGACGCCGCGGTCGCCTTGAAATAGCGCGGCATCAATGGAAAAGGTGGCGGTGGCGCCGTTTTCGGCGTGTTCGATGAAGTCAATATCGGCCACGGCGTTGAGGGCGGATGCCAGGTCGCTCTTTTGCATGCCGTAATGGGGGATAATGCTGTTGGCAAGGGGCACGCCCGCCAGTCTGCCGGAGGGCAGTGCGGGGGTGTTTTTTCCATAGCGCGTACCTACGTTCAGGGCATAGTACCCCGCCGAGTAGCGTCCGTTCCGGGGGCAACGCTCCACGGCGTCCAACGCGGTGTTAAACATGGCCATGACCGTGCTCACCCATGTTGCGGGGGCGGTGGAATCGTCGTCGCCGAACTTGGGCACGGCAAGCAGGGCATCCTTGATTTCCTGTCCGGCAGGGCCCGAAAAATTATGTTCCATGGCGTTGATGACATCGGTGATGGTAAAGCGTTGCTGCTTAAACACGACTTCGTCAAGGGCATGCAGCGAATCGGCGGCGTCGGTAACGCCCACGGCCTGAATGCCGCTGCTGTTGATGCCGGCGCCGCCTTCGTAAACGTCTCTGCCGCTTTCAACACATCCGGGGAACAGCGACGAGGCGAGGGGCGTGGTGAAATGCCGGCGCAGGTGGTCTTCGATTTTCTGATGGTCGGCGAGAATGGACGCCGTGACAGTGTTCAGGCGCGTCTGAAAACGTTCCAGCAGTTCGGCCATGTTGGCGGGCGGATCGTAGACATACGCCCCTTGCCGGGCGTTTCGTCTTCGGCGCAGCGCGGCACAGGCGCGACGGATGCCCCGGGACAAGACGTTCTTGCCGGGGAACATGTAACACAGGTAATTGGTGGTGAGCAGCAGCAGCTGGTCGCCCGCGCCATAGTTCCATAAGTCATGGTCGTGGCCTTTGATGGCCTGCAACAGGGGCAGCGTAACGTTCACATTGGCGCAATCGGTGTTGCCGAAATGGTCGTCGGACGCATTGGGTTCGACACAGCCGACAATGGCATAGTTGCGCGCCTGTTCCGATGTGACGGGGTAGTGCCGCCGGAGCGTTTCAATGTAGATGTCATCGCTGAACACCTGGGGCAACGGACAGCCGTTGATGTACGTGGCTGCGAGGCGTTCCAGATAGGTGTCCGGGCTGTCTTTGTGTATTCGTGCCGCCGGGTCCGCCGCCAACGGCTGTAACTGACAGGTGTCCAGCAGCATATAGGTGAGGTCGTTGGTGACATCCTTCCCGTGTTCATCCACGCCGCCGAAGGTGTAGGCCTGATCAGTGGAAAGGGTCTCAAACAGTGTGAACAACTCGGGGAAGGTGTTGCCGTCGTTAACCAAAATGGCCTCGTCCATTTTGAGCACAAACAAACACAACAACTCCTTGGCCTTCTCATACGTGATGCGCCCCGCTTCCAGATCCTGTTGGTAGTAGGGGAGCAGCAGCCGATCCAAACGCCCAAAGGAAATGGCGTTTTCATACGATTCCGTACACAGCGCAATGTGCAACAACACCATGCTTTGCAGGGCCTCATGAAACGTGCGGGCGGGAAACTT
>SKQZ01000401.1 GCA_007118765.1 Candidatus Hydrogenedentota bacterium | reverse complement strand
GCGCGTACACTCTTCCACCGTCATGCCCAACGGTTTCTCGCACAACACATGTTTGCCTGCCGCGGCGGCATTCAGCACTTGGTCGCAGTGCAGCCACGTGGGGGTGGCGATATATATCGCGTCCAGCTCCAGCGCAAGCAATTCGCCTTCGCTGATGCACGGCACCGCGCCAAACTCGCCGGCTACCTCTGCGTTTGCTTCCTGGTCAATGTCATACACCGCCGTAAGTTCGGCATTGTCGGCGGCAACGATGCCTTCGGGTATGGTTCTGCGTCGGGCAATCCCGGCGGCGCCAATTACACCCCAGAGCGTTTTCATGGCCTGTTCTCCTTGGTTTAAGCGGCATACGCCGCAATAACTTTTTTGATGCCCGCCGCAATACCGCGCATCAGCACCTCTTCATAAGTCGGGAAGATAAAGGTGATGAAGGTGCGCGTTTGGTGCCATACCGCGTTGGGCACTTCCACCGCGCCATAGTCCACCGAATCCGGGGACGCGTATTCTTTGGACTTGAAGGGGAATCCGGAAGTGCCAAAGGCATTGTGATGTTGAAACGCGGCCTCTGTGTGGCATTGCGGCCAGAACACGTTCCAACAGGGCGCTCCCTCGGCCCCGAGTGCGGCGAGGAACGTGCCCATATCGCATGTAAGCGCATCAATGTCGAGGGTAATGGGGAATACATACCAGCCATTGCGCCGGTCGGGTGTATCAATGGGG
Organism: Candidatus Hydrogenedentota bacterium; assembly: GCA_007118765.1. GTDB lineage: Bacteria > Hydrogenedentota > Hydrogenedentia > Hydrogenedentales > CAITNO01 > SLFT01. Next base: position 2,650 of record SKQZ01000401.1, on the reverse strand, counting down.
AGATGCAGGATTTGCGGCACATGCGCGAGTTCTTCAAGCAGGATGCCCGCGTTGCGACGGCGCCGCGGCATGTTCCAAGATTCCATTCGGTCGAGTTCGGCAAGGCCGATGGCCGACTGCATTTCGGTCATGCGATAGTTAAAACCGACCATATTGTGGATGTAGGGCAGTTTTTGCTCCATTTCAAGCAGGCGCAGTCGTTCACGCACGTCATAGCCGTGGTCACGGAAACTGCGGCAGCGCCAGGCAACCTCTTCGTTGTCGGTGGTTACCATGCCGCCTTCGCCGCCGGTGGTAAACGTCTTGTTCTGGCAAAAGCTGCATGCCGCCACATCACCCAGTGTGCCGGTCATGCGCCCGCGATATGACCCGCCGAACGCTTGTGCGTTGTCTTCGATGATGTAGAGATTATGGGCCTGCGCCAATTCGCGCAACGGTTCCATGTTTACCACATTGCCATACAGATGCACCGGTATGATCGCCTTGGTGCGGTCATTGATCAATTTTGCCGCGCTTTCGACACTGATACAATGGTCGTCGCGATTTACATCGGCAAAGCGCGGCACGGCGCCTGCCTGCACCACCGAAAAGGAGGTGGCAATAAAGGTATAGCTGGGCACAATGACCTCGTCGCCCGGCCCGATGTTGAGACCTGCCAGCGCCGTGTGCAACGCGCTGGTGCCGTTGGTGGTGCTTATGGCGAAATTGGAACCCTGCCACGCAGCGAAGCGGCGTTCAAATTCCATGCCCCGTTCGCCGGTCCAATAGTTCACTTTGCCGCTGCGCAGCGTATCCGAAACAGCGGCAATTGCGGTCTCGTCCAGACACGGCCACGGGGGAATCGTCCCTTGGACGGCTTTTTCGCCGCCGTTGATTGCGAGCGTATCCATGTGAGCATCCTTTCTCGGTGTACGACCTCACGTCATTGGTATTTGCACCGGTTCGTTGGTTTCGTAGCAGCGCAACGCAGCAAAAGTAATTTCCTGCGACAACGATGCATCCGCCAGGTTACAATGGGATTCGCGGTCTTCCAGTATGCAGTCCACAAAATGGTTCATTTCGTGTTGGAACGGATGGTGGGTCACGTCGGCGCTTTCGGGCAGGATGGTGGGAATGGTAATCCAGTCCTTTTGACCGGGGAACTTGTGTGACCACAGATGATTGTCCCGAAGCGTACCGTGGCTTCCAAAAATCTCAATGGGGAAGGTATAGGGCATAACACAGCCAAAATTGACGGAAACCTTGCTCATGGCGCCGTTGCTGTATTTTACCAGCAGCACTTCAAGGTCATCGTATTCCAAGGGCGGCGCTTTGCGGAAGGTGTTGCTCCAATAGTCAAACTCATAATCGCGTCCTTTGCGGCATCCGCCCGAATAGGCAAACACTTCCACCGGAATGGCCGCTTCATACCGTCCCTTGGCGGCAAACCAGCGGGCTGCATCCACGGCGTGACAGCCGCCCACCAGCATGGCGCTCACGCCGTATTTTTTCTGTCGGCCTTCTTCGTAGCCCGGCCACCAGCTGCCGATGTCGTGTTCATAATCTGTTTCCGTGAAGTAAATGTCGCCCAGTGCGTTGTCGGCGATAAGTTCCTTGGCGGTTTCAAACAAGGGATTCCAGCGCAGCACAAAACTTACGACGGTTTTGACGCCCGCCTTGTTCACTGCCTCGCGCATGGCGTTCATGTCTTCAAGGCTGTTGGCAATCGCTTTCTCAATGACAATATGTTTGCCCGCCTGTGCTGCCGCAATGGTATTGTCGGCGTGGTGCTGTTGCGGTGTGCACACGGAGACGATGTCCACGCCTTCATGGGCCAGTGCTTTGTCGTAATCCGTGTAAAAAGCCACATTGTCAAGGCCCCCTTCAGCGGCGCGCTGTTGGCAGCTTTCAAGGCGTCTGCTTGATATGGCCACCACCTCTGTATGCGGGTTGTTGTTGAATGCCTTGATGTGTTCACCGGAAACCCAGCCTGCACCGTGAATTAACACGCCCAATTTGCGATCAGCCATACTCGTGCTCCTCCTTACAGCGCCGGTCTTACTGCGGCGCGTTTGTCGCGGGCAGTGTGTTGCGCCCGCATATCCCAAAGAACATAGAAAACCGATAAAGGCAACGTAGCATGTAGTTTACGGCAAATGCAAATGTCATCACGTCAAAGATAATGTGTGGTGTTCTGTTGAGCATGGCCCGCAACCCGATGTAGTCTCATCATGAGCAAAGCGATGCGATCTCATTACATCGTCATTGCGAACAACGTGACACAATCTCATGTCCCAGATTGGCGCGTCGGGTTGACGCCCTCCTGTTAATGAACCTCTTTTCACGTGTGTATTACCAACAACATAAAGTTATCGTCATCGCGAGCGCAGCGACGCGATATCATGTCCCAGATTGCCGCGTCGGGCTTACGCCCTCCTCGCAAAGACGATTGTGTTGCTGTGATGCGAGTTTCATTAAGTGAATCGCCGCCGCAGGTGGTGGAGGCTCTTCCTGCTTCCTGTTTTTAGCCCGGATATTTCATCAGGTTTTGTCGTGAGCCTGTGAAGATTGCGCCAGAGCAGACGCTTTGCGCAGGCCGCCGGCTGACAGCGTGTTAGTACACGTCGAAGTCGGCGGGCAAGCAAAGTGCCTGATATGGTGTAAGATTCGC
>SKQZ01000349.1 GCA_007118765.1 Candidatus Hydrogenedentota bacterium | reverse complement strand
GCTCCCTTTGTCAGCTTTGAACAGGTAGATACTGACACCCATGTGCAGATTACCACCCCCCAGGGCAGCACCATAACAGAGGCAATTCTGCTGGATGTGACCGCCGATGCCATCACCGAATTGACCACGAACCGGACAACGCTTGTAACGTTTAGCGAGTCGCCGCTGCCGGATTTTGTGCGCTTCAATAATTCGCGGGCGGGCGATGTCACGGAGAAGGGACGTGAGATATCTTTTGCGCATGTGGATTGGCCGAACATCTTTTTGCGCGCCCCCGACGGTGAATGGGACTGGTCGGACTATGACGGCGTAGGCTTTTCGTTGTACAACCCATCGGATACGGGGATAACGGTGGCGATGCGTTTGGACAACGACGGCGCTGACGGCATGAATTTCTGCAACAACCTGCGCAGCAACCTGTTGCCGGGACAACGGCGTGAATTTACCATGCTGTTTAATCGTCCGGGCGACCGGCCGCTGTGGGGGATGCGGGGCACGCCCGGCCCGGCGCAATATGGCGAGGGCGAACCACTTGATTTGACGCGTATCACCGCTGTGCAACTGTTTCTACCCATGCCCGACAAGGCGTATGCCTTGGTGGTGGACGAGGCCTATGTGTTTTCACTGTCAGAAGATGCGGAGACGGGGGTGCCGCTGCCGTTTGTGGACCGGTTTGGACAATATAAACACGACGAATGGCCGGGCAAACTGGCTTCCGAAGATGAATTCGCCACACGCAAAGTGCGTGAACAAGCGGCTTGGGAGGCAGCGCCGGAATTGCCCGGACGCGACCGGTTTGGCGGTTGGGCGGACGGGCCGAAGCGCAAGGCCACAGGCTGGTTCCGCACTGAAGAGATAGACGGCGTCTGGTGGTTGATCACGCCTGAGGGCACGCTGTTCTTCTCCCTTGGCATCACTTGCGTGGGCACATGGGAACGCACGTTTGTGGATAAACGGGAAGACTGGTTTGCCTGGCTTCCCGCCCATGACGACCCGCTTTTTGGCGGCTTATACAGCGAGGTGAGCGGCGCGCACAGTATGGCGGAACCCATCGGCGGCGCAGGCAAGACGTTTGGCTTCTATTCGGCGAACCTTATACGCAAATATGGCGAAGCATGGCAGGACAAGTGGCGGGCCTCCGTGTATCCCCGTTTACGCCATTGGGGCTTTAACACCATCGCCAATTGGAGTCAGGAGGATGTGCTGAAAAACAGCGATATCCCGTTTGTAGTAAGCACGAGCCTCTACAACGTGCGGCTCATTGAAGGGGCGCGGGGCTACTGGAACAAAATGATGGATGTTTATGATCCGTCTTTTGAGGAAAATGTCGCATCGGCAACTCGTTATATTGCGGCGCAACATGCGGACAACCCGTTGTGCATCGGTTATTTTGTGGACAACGAGCTGGCATGGGAAGGCGTGGTGGACGGTGTACTTGCCAGCGGTTCTGATCAACCTGCCCGGCAGGAATTGTATCGTTTTTTGCGCGAGCGCTATGAATCATTGGAAGCGCTTAACGCGGCATGGGGCATTGACGTGGCCGACTGGGGCGATCTGGACGGGGATGCGGCAACCAGCGCCACGGCACAAAAAGACTTGTCGGATTATTTTTATGCCTTTTCGCTGCGGTATTTCACCATCATCCGGGACGCGCTTAGAGAACACGCCCCCAACCAGTTATACTTGGGTTGCCGCTTTTCGACCACCCCCGAGGAGGCGGTGCGTGCATGTGCCGAGGTGGCCGATGTGGTGTCGGCCAACCTTTATTACGACAGCGTTCCCCCGGACAAATGGACGGGGGATGCGTGTCTGGGCGCACCGATCATGATTGGCGAATTTCATTTTGGCGCGCTCGACCGCGGCATGTTTCACAACGGGTTGGTGGCCGCGAAAGACCAAGAGGACCGTGCAGCCAAATACAAGGCCTATGTGCGCAGTGTTGTGGACAATCCCGCCTTCGTGGGGTGTCACTGGTTCCAATATATTGATGAGCCCATTACCGGTCGTTGGTTTGATGGCGAGAATTACAACATTGGTTTCCTTGACGTTACCGACACGCCCTACCCGGAAATGGTGGAGGCGGCGCGGCAGGTGCACGAAGAAGTGTATGTGCGGCGCTATGGTGCAGACGAATAAGGAATGCTGCGTCTACAGGAAAGGCCCATTATGGACACGCCACCGAAATACTCCATTGTATTGCCCGCCTATAATGAAGCCTCGAATATTGCGCCCATGACCGAGCGGCTGATGGCAGTGTGTGAAGCGCTGGACGGCCCTTTTGAAATCATCTGGGTAAACGACGGCAGCACGGATCAAAGCAGTGCCCTCCTTGATGACATGACCGACGCAAATACCCGCGTACGGGCGCTTCATTTCAGCCGCAACTTCGGACACATGGCCGCTTTGTGCGCCGGGCTTGAAGCCGCACACGCCACTCATGCAGTCGTTACCATGGACGCGGACGGGCAACACCCTCCCGAACGCATTCCCGACATGGTCGCAGCGTGGCACAACGGTGCGGACATTGTGCAAATGGTGCGTGCAGAAGACCCTCGGTTGAGCGCCGGGAAACGGCTCACGTCGCATTGGTTTTACGCGCTGTTCAATCTGCTTGCAGATACCAACGTTCCCCAAGGCGCCGCCGATTTTCGTCTTCTCGACCGGCAGGTGGTGGACGCACTCAACAACCTGCCGGAACGGGTGCGGTTCATGCGGGGGCTTGTGCATTGGGTCGGGTTTGAACAGACACAGTTGACCTTTGCCCAGGACGATCGGATCGCCGGTAATACCAAATACAGCCTCTGGCGCATGATAACCCTGGCCTTGAACGGCATTACCAGTTTTTCCGTGCGTCCCCTGCGGCTCGCCTTTGTGCTTACCCTGTTGGTTCTCGCAGTGGTCGCAGTCTATTCCGTTTATGTGCTCCTTGCCATGGTCACCGGCAAATACCTTACCCCCGGCTGGGCCAGCACCATGTTCATCATACTGCTGCTCGGCGCGGCCCAACTGCTCGTTATCGGCATTGCCAGCGAATACCTCGCACGCATGTATGTCGAGCAAAAACAGCGCCCTGTGTATATTATTCGGAAAAAGCCCCGGCAAGAAGACCCACCATCCGAATCACACTGACCAACCGTGCGCCACGACTTGCCGCAACCTATTCGCCCGGCGTTCCCAACGACTCTAGGAAACAACACATGCTGATAAAAAACAGACGCAATTCCGGGCTTGTATTGTTCCACCTGCTTTTGCCTATATTGATGGTAATGATTATTTTTGCGCTTGCTTTTGCTTGCTGGTTCCTTTACATGGCCGCTGGCGTGGGCGCCGCCTACGGCGCAAAACGAATTGCCTCGGAGGTCTTCGTTGCCGGACGAGATGCGAAATCGGTTGTTAGCCAAGAACTGGCGTTTCTGCCCCTGCTTAAATATTCGGTGGATACCGATGCACGCATGGTAACGGCTCGCGTGCTGGGCAGACGCCCCAAAACAGCGGTTTATCGTGATGGTCTCGGGGTTGCCATTGCGCATGACGGAAATATCGGAGCCTTGCAACAACAAGGACGGCCTGGGTTATTGCGAATGGAAAATCTGCACGCAGATCTTCCTTGGCAAATGGGCGACGCTCCATCCGGAAATCCGCATCCGTCTAACATCAGGGAGAAACGATTGAGCGCAGCCCTCGATCATATGTTCGATGAGCCGGAGGGTTCCCGAAAACACCGCACCCGTGCGGTGGTGGTGGTATACAAGGGTGAAATTATCGCCGAACGCTACGCGGATGGTTTCGGCCCTGACCAACGTTTTCTTGGATGGTCCTTGGCAAAAGGCGTTGTTCATGCGCTTTACGGAATTGCCGTTCACCAAGGCAAACTTTCAACTGATGACTTGGCGCCTTTCTGGCAGGATGAGCATGACCCTCGTTCTGCCATCACAATCGACATGCTAATGCGTATGACCAGCGGGCTTGCTTGGGATGAATACAGCGTGTTACCTTTGAGTGACCTTGTAATATCCCTTCTTCTTCAACCGTCTGCTGCGGCATACGCGGCAGATCTGCCCTTGGCATATCCAACGGATACAGTGTGGCGCTATTCCAGCGGCGCTACGAACATGCTTTCCGAGGTTCTGAGACAGGTTTATGGTGACGACGCTTATTATCGCCTCCCTTACGAAAAACTTTTTGCAAAATTGGGCATGCGCAACGCTGTCATTGAAGCGGACGCGGCGGGCGTTTACATCGGGTCCTCCTTTCTTTATGCCACAGCACGCGACTACGCCCGATTGGGGCTGCTTTACGCACGGGACGGGGTCTGGCAGGACACACGCATATTACCCAAAGGTTGGGTAAAATATGGTCGTACACCCACCCTGCGCAAGAGTTATGGCGCACATTGGTGGCTCCCATCTGTTAGTGCCCGCAATGATGCCGAAGAACGGGGCACACCACTACCGAAGGATTTTTTTTACGGCATGGGCTTTGAAGGACAAACGCTTTCGATTATTCCTTCCCGTGACCTTGTGGTTGTACGCCTCGGTCTTGCTCACTTCCGAAGCATTCAGCCTTTCGATTATATCTACGACATCCTTGACGCCTTGCCAGAGTAAGATTGTCTTTAGAGCGTATTATGCGCCGATCGAAACATGGCACTCCATCTAGTATCAGTTTCAATGTACAGTTGATCAACCGTGCGCCACGACTTGCCGCAACCTATTCGCCCGGCGTTCCCAACAACTTCCAGTTTCCGTCACCGCCTATGGTTATATTGACCCTGTCTTCCGCATCCAGCGCGGGTTGGGCGTCTTCGGCGATATACACCGTCACGGTCATCCCGTCCACTCCCGTGCCGCTGTTACGTGGCACGGAAAGAGCGGCAAAGAGAACTTCGGTTCTCTTTGTGCTGATGCCGAACTGAAAGTTTCTATGGTTGCCCACATGCTGCTCAAGTCTGAAAGGGAACTGAAACTCACCCCGGAACCGCGGCCCACCATCACCGGAACCCGAACCGACGGAATCAGGCTGAAGCACAACGGTGCCGTTCGAAATGCGGCATGTCCCATCCGCGTGTATGCGCCACGCGAAACCGCGTCGCGAGTTTGTTCCGGGCACTGTGGCAGGTTCGCCGGGGGTGTAGCCTGTACGTCCCTCTGGCAATTGAATCAACTGCCAGCCTGTGGACGTGCGTTGAAACAAAAGAATCTCCCGAAGCGCCATATCGTTTCCAAGATAATCAACCGCGTTGGGATAGGCGTAGTAGCTCCTGCCGTTATTGGCGGCACAATCAATGTTGGACGAGGCGCAGGTTGTTGCGTCCACAACGCGTAACCACTTGCCGCGTGCCTCTTTACCATGTCCAACAGGCATGGAATCCGCGCGAATCGTGCGGGGAATCTCCAAGGTAAACATACCGCCCACCGGGATGACGCCCGGACCAATAGACGTTATGCTCTTGTTTTCATGACCGTCGAAACAGGCTGCCGCGATAATAACGCGTGCGCCACCGGGCCCGAACTGCGCCAATTCCTCACAGGTTTGCGTCACTTCACCGGCGTTGTCCCCGTCTGCGGCGTCCAAAGACGGCGCCCCCGGCGAGAACGCAAGCACCGCCACAAAACCGACCAACACCAACCCATACTTTTGCAACGTCACGGAATACTCCTTTCTTCTCTTTCAAACGGCTCATAATCTGCACAAAAGCAATACTTGCCTCAACAAAGCAAAAGATGCCCGGCAACCACCCATATCGTATACTCCATGGAGTCCGTCCCTTGCAACTCTTGCCGGCCGCTTACATGATATTATGCTTGCAAAATAGGGTACAATACATTATGATAAGAGAAGGTAGTGACGCTGGACGGGCATGACTGATACGGCTTCACGTATTTTTTTCAGGGTTGATACAGTTGTGCCGGGAGCCGTGGCTATTTTTGGCGGTGTATGCGTGTGTACGGCTCCCAAAGAGGATTGATATTTTGAGGCAGCCTTCAGTTGGTTGCTTTTTCACAATAGTTCACAATGGCGCAAGGTTATCACCATGAAAAGAACGTACTCGCCGTCCAGTCATGCCATGTTGCCCTATGGCAATGTGCTGTCCGTCTTTGCAGCCCTTTTGGCCATTGTCGCCATCGGCTTTAACGCGGGCGCCGATCCCCTTGATTGGCCCCAGTGGCAATACAACGCCGCCCGGGACGCCGCGCAAAAGCCCGTTCAATTGCCTGATCCCGGCACAGGCACGCTACACCTGCAGTGGATGCGGGAACTGCCCGAACCACAGCGTGCATGGCCTTTTCAATGGGATCATCGCGGCAAACTGGACTTTGACGTTTCCTATTCGCCCGTGGTCATGGGCGAACGGATATTCGTTCCGTCGAATGTGCATGACAGCGTTACGGCATACAGCACAGAAGATGGCTCCATGCTGTGGCGCTTTTATACCGACGGCCCGGTACGGCTTGCGCCTGCGGCATACAACAACCGTGTTTACTTCGTTTCAGACGACGGCCATCTGTACTGTGTGGCAGCGGCCACAGGTACGCTGGCTTGGAAGTTTTACGGCGGGCCGACCGACCAACGACTGCTCGGCAACGAACGTGTCATCAGTTTCTGGGGCGCCAGAGGCGGGCCTGTGATACACAACGGGCTTATATATTTTACCGCAGGTTTCTGGCCGCTACATGGCATCTTTGTTTATGCACTGGACGCTCAGACCGGCACGGTCCTGTGGGTGAACGACACAACCAGTTCCGACTATGTTGATCTCCCGCATGGTGGCGCTTCAGGTTATGGCGGCCTCGCGCCACAAGGGTATCTCGCTGTGAATGCGAGCACAAACCGGCTGGTGGTGTCCTGCGGCCGAAACATGCCCGCATTCTTGAACCTCAACACCGGCGCGGTGGTGAGTACGAATTTCCGGCAAAAACCCGCGGGAGGGTACGCCGTACATGAAGATGGCCAAGGATACAAGAATAATCCGCGGCTGACTGCATGGGCAAACCAGCTTGAGTCGCAGGTTGATGGGGATGTCTTTAATGTGCTCGCGGCTCATTCGCAACTTTTCATCACCACCACCACAGGCAGACTGTATTGCTATGGAGAGACGCCTGTCAGTGCGGAACATCATGTGCTGGAGACGACACCAATCACGCCCGATACAGATGACTGGGGACAGGTCGCCCAAGACATGCTTGATGCGCTTGGCGAGTCTGAAGGCTACGCCCTTGTACTCGGCGCGGGTTCCGGCGATTTGATGCGGGAATTGGTGTTGCGCAGCGATCTTCATGTGGTCGTTGTCGAAGATACTCCTGCCACTGTGCAGAGTTTACGGGAGGAACTGGTTGACGCGAACATGTATGGCACGCGTGCAGCCATTATCGAAGCGGCGCCGGCTTCGTTTGCCATGCAACCTTATCTATTCAGCATTGTTGCCAGCGAAAATGCGGAAGCGGCGGGCATCACGGCCGATGAAACTGTGTGGGCGTCCATTCTTGACTGGTTGATGCCATACAAAGGCATTGCGCGTATCGCCGCCTCGGCGCCGGCCGCCATGACCGCCGCGGCAACGGCCGCCGATGTGGACCAAGTCACTGTGGAAAACATTGGCGATGCTGTTTCTGCCCAGCGGGGCGGACCGTTAACGGACGCCGGTCAGTGGACCCATCAACTTCACGACGGTGCAAACACGCTTATTTCGGAAGACGAGCGTGTGCGCACGCCCATGGGGTTGCTTTGGTTTGGCGGTCCCAACAATCACGATATTCTGCCGCGGCACGCCGCCGGCCCGCGTCCGCAGATTGCCGATGGACGACAGGTATACTTGGGAGTGGAAACCATTGCGGCACGCTGTGTCTACTCGGGCCGCCGCCTCTGGATACAAGACTTTCCGGGTATCGGGCATCCTTTTACCAACTTGAGTCTGGAGGCGAGTTGGGCCAACGGCAATGAAGTGTATATGAACAACATACCCGGGGCAACCTATATCGGCAGTCCCTTTGTCACATTGCCCGACAGCATTTACTTACGCTATGAAGGCGATATTTATCAACTGGACCCGATAACCGGCGCAACCCTTAATACCTTCTCGCTCCCCGGCCAGCCCGTAACGCCTGATTGGGGACACATGGCCGTGCAAGGCGATTATCTTGTGACCACCTCCGAGCCGCATATTTTTGAGGACCAGGAGTTGGGCTGGACCAACAGCTACAGCGGCACATCAAGTATGATGCTGATGGTGCTAAACCGGCATACCGGTGCAGTGCTTTGGACGCGCACCGCAGACATCGGCTTCCGTCACAATGCCATTATCAACGCCAACGGCACGGTGTATGTCATAGACGGGCTTTCGGAAAATGCGCTTGCCCACATGAAGCGGCGCGGGAAGAGTCCGGAAGAAATGTCCAAGGTGATGGCGCTGGACATCGAGACCGGAAACGTCATCTGGGACAACGACAGCAACGTATTTGGCACATTCCTTTTATATAGCCAGGAACACGACATCCTCGTGGAAGGCGGCAGCCAGGACTTGCGTCACCGGCTGTCTGATGAACCCCGGAACATCACCGCCCGTGACGGAAGCACAGGCGCGATTCTTTGGGAACGTCACGACCATTTTCTGCTGCCGGGCGCCGTGCTCGGCGATATGTTGATTCCGGGCCGTCCCGGCGTGGCACGGTCCCTTTTAACGGGAGAACCGTGGCAGCGCATTCAAATGCACTCCGGCGCAACAACTGATTGGTCTTATGCCAGACAATACGGATGCAACACCTTGTCGGCCAGCCCGAACCTGCTTGCCTACCGCTCTGGATACGCCGGCTTCTTTGACTTGCAGCATGATAGCGGCACAGGCACCTTCAGCGGCTTTCGCTCCGGCTGCACGGCAAATATGATTGCCGCCGATGGGGTGCTGAACGCTCTGGACTATACCCGTACCTGCACGTGTAGTTATCAAAACCAGACTTCTTTGGCGCTGGTCCACATGCCCGCCGACCCGCATATTGAGCACTGGACACGTTATGACGCTGCCAAACCCGATTCCTTGGGATACGGTATCAACTTTGGCGCGCCGGGGCGTCGCGTGGACACAGTTTCGGGCCGGGTCTGGCATAATGAAAGCGGAACGACCCGCCGCCATGCCTCCGCCATTACAGATGCCGGAGACAGCATCGCATGGGTGGCATCATCCTACCGCGAGATGACCGACGCGTTTACCGTGGAATCACTTTTCCCGACAGATTATACCGTGCGGCTGCACTTTGCCGAGCATAACCCGGATGTACAGGTTGGCGAGCGTGTGTTCGATATACTCATAGACGGCGTTCCCGTGTTGACGGACTATGACATTGTTGCCGATGTTGGCGGGGCGTTTATTGGCACGGTAAAAACGTTTGAAATCAGTACTGCATCAACCATGACCATTGAATTGCAGCAGTCCGCTGCATCACCGTTGACTCCGATTATTAGCGGCATTGAGGTTTACTGTGAAGAGATACCCATGGCCGAAGTGCCGGATATTATGGGGCAGCATTTGGATGATGCCATTTCAACGCTTGAAGGAGCAGGGTTTGCCGTTGGCAACATCACCTATGTTCAAAGTGACGAGCCTGACCATGAGCGTATTTTGGGACAAGAACCCGGTGCAGGCGAAACAACCATTGCGGGAAGACCGATTGATATAACCGTGGGATACGCCTTTGTGACACCCATCTTTGTCGTGCCGGATGGAGCGGGCGATCAGGACGGCTCGAGCTGGGAGAACGCATTCAGCCAGGCGGACTTGCAGACTGCCATAAACATGGCCGGCGCCGCCGGCCCCATCCAACCTGTTTGGGTTGCCGGAGGTCTCTATAATCCCGGCGCCACCATTTCCTGGCCGACAAACGCAGAGGCATACGGCGGCTTTCATGTGGGCGATACGGATATCAGTCAACGCGATGTCACGGGCAATCCCAGTGTCATCACCGGCGCAAACAGCCGACGTGTCATAATATCCGATGTGGGGGCAACCAACATCCGAATAGACGGATTCACAGTCGCCAACGGAAGAACCAGCGGCGGAAGCGGTGCGGGCATCCGCCTGCGCGGTTTGGACGCCACCAACACGATTATCAATTGTCGCATCGAAAATTGTGTGGCGGGCAACGAAGGCGGAGGGCTATTGGCGGAACAGGGGTGTGATGGCGTTATTATCGAAAACTGCGTGTTTTATAACAATGAAATACTGAGAACAACGGACCATGGCGCCGGGCTGGCCGTTCGCAGTGGCGGCAATAACAGTGTTACCGTCCGAGACTGTGTGTTTGAAAACAATGTGGCGCCCTATGGATCAGACGACAATGCAAGAGGCGGCGGGATGTCTGTCCGGGAAAGTCCAAACACGATTATTGAGCGGTGTGTGTTCAAGAACAACCGGGCACGCCGGGGCGGCGGCCTATACATCCACGCCTCCAAAACGGTTGTACTGGAATGCTTGTTTGAAGGGAACCATGCCTTTAACGGCGGCGGCGCACAACTGACGGACGGCGGCACTACAGGAACCATAGAACGCTCCCGCTTCTTCCAGAACACCTGTGAATGGGATGGCGCCGGTGTTGATATACGTTCCGGCGCTCACATCTCGTTAATCAATTGCATTCTTGCCGAAAACAGTACGCCCCACAATGGCGGCGCGCTTTCGGTGATAGGCGGCTCGACAACCACTGCCAGCGCCACATTGATCAACTGCACGCTGCACAATAACTTCGCAGGCTCGGAAACGAGCCCCAATGCCATCGTGGTATGGGCGCCGGACAGCGCCGGAACCGCTCAAAGCATTCTCCAGAACAGCATTGTTTGGGCGCCGGACAATCGGGTGCAGTTTTCCAGTGGCAATACCTTGTCGTACAGTTGTTACAGCAACGGCGCCGGCATGACAGACGGGGGCAACAATGTTTCGGCGGATCCACTGTTTGTGAATCCCGGCGCACGCAACTTCCATGTGCTGGAAGGCTCCCCCTGCCTGAACGCAGGCACGACGGAAAACGCGCCTGCCACTGATATGGTCGGTACGGCACGCCCGCAAGACACGGGCGTGGATATGGGCGTATACGAACACTATATGGTGGTGGTGCCCAATGTGGTGGACGAAGAAGACTGGCTGGATTTAGAAACAGCACAAGCAATATTGGAGGCGGCCGGCTTGACGGTTGATCACATTATTTGGGTATACAGCGACGATATTCCCGAAGGATCGGTGATGGTGCAATCACCACCGCCGGGCACAGAAACGTTTGTTGGCGGCGCCGTTATTCTTACCGTATCCAGAGGAGAAGAACCCGACCTTCCCGTGGCGGGAATACTATATGTTTCGTTCATGGCAATAATGCTCGCTGGAATTGCACTTCAAAGAAAGCGCGGCGGCAGAAAACAACAGGTGAACTAAGCCAAGGCACTGGTGTGTTTTGCGGTGGTATTTTTAGATCAGGAGGAAATGACAAATGAGATATTGGTTCTTTTTGATGGCCCTTCTTGTGGTTGTGTGTCATGGTGCAAATGCGACAACCGGATTTGCCGACTCGCCGGTCGGGCCGCTGAACACCGTACCACCGGCATTCACGGATCTGGCTGCCACACCAGACCAGGCCATGTCGGGGGACATGGTGGTTCTTACCTTTGATGCGTCCAAAACGCTGGAGGCAGACCCGTCGGTATTTGTAAATGGCAATGCCGCCGTGATTTCGACTAAGAAGGACACCTTCGACTTTACCTTTCTTTATCTCGTGTCCGAAATGGACGTAACCGGCGCGGCACATATAGAAATCACCGGACAGGATCTGTTGGGCAATCAAGGCGTGCTGAACAGCAATACAACGCTTGAGATCCTCGAGACGCCGCCGGAACTGCCCCTTAGCGCCTGGACATGGTTCATTGCGGCGTTGCTGGTAATTGCAGTAATGCTGGCATGGGGCGGCAGACGCCGCTTGACCGGGGCGTTGCTGGTCGCCTTCATCCTCACGATAACAATTTCTGCCCATGCACAGACGCCCGAAGTCTCAAACGTTGACTTTCTGCAAGAGCCGGCGCCGACGGGCGGCACACAGGTGGTGGTGACATACGATCTCGTGGCCGATGACCCGTGTGCGGTGTATTTGTCGTTGTCCCAAGACCCCTCCGATAATGATTTCGTATCGCCCGTCAAACATTACGCGGGCGCTATTGCGGATATGACCACGGGTACGGGACACCAGATTGTCTGGGACATCGCCCGCGACTATCCCAACGCAGATTTTCCGGAAGCCCGTATCCGTGTTACTGCG
>SKQZ01000466.1 GCA_007118765.1 Candidatus Hydrogenedentota bacterium | reverse complement strand
GGATACTTCCTTTGAACATCATAGCAACGGGCAACTGATACCCATACCCAACGCCGCAATTCAGAAGGAATAGATGCTGTATTCATGCGCGCCATGTGCGACGGGGTAACATCAGGCTTGGGGGTGGGGGGCTGTATGACGAGGTACTTGGAATGGTGGGCGATACTGGAATCGAACCAGTGACCTCCACGATGTCAACGTGGCACTCTAACCAACTGAGCTAATCGCCCACAGCGCCGGTATCATATCAGAACGATTTTGTTTTAGTCAAAATCCGTTCAAACGCACGCGCCGCGTTACCGGCGTATCACTCTCCAATAACAGCGGAAGCACATCATGTTAAAAAGGCAGATGATCGGGGCCGACACCGTATGTTGCGCGGCGACAAATGACATCATTCGGGCCGGTCCCCGTCAACACGTTGCGTCGGGAATCTTGACAAACTGCGTCCTTGGTTTGCTATAGTGTTGCCTGTCAGCAGTTACCATGATTGTGTGGGCGTTTCGCAAGAGACAGGGAATTTATCATGAACAGTTACGCGCCTTCTCGTGCAGTGGGAGGGCGCGTTATTTCGAGGGACAGCACCAGATGCAGGCCGATTCGGATACAGAATATACAGTTGTGATGGATGCCGCCGCGATGCAGGCCACCATTCGCAGCATGGCGCTTGCGATTGCCGCGGACAATCCTGAACTGGATTCGTTGGCCTTGTTGGGCATATTACGTCGCGGCAAGCCGCTCGCGGACCGGTTGGCCGCGCTTATTGGCGAGTTTACCGGGCATCGTCCGCCGGTGGGGGTGCTGTCCACCACGATGTACCGCGACGATTTGCGCGCCGGCAGTGGTGACGTAATGGCGCGCATGGGCGAAACCCACTTTGATTTTCCGATTGATAATCGGACGGTGTTGCTTGTGGATGACGTACTTGCCGCGGGTCGCACCATCCGCGCCGCCATGGACGAAGTGATGGACTACGGACGGCCCGAACGCATTCAGTTGGCCTGTCTGGTTGATCGTGGCGGGCGCGAGCTGCCCATCCAGGCCGATTATCTCGGCTATGCCCTGGGAACAGCGCCGGGAGAATGGGTGTTCGTGCGATTGCAGGAAACTGATGGGGAGGATGTTGTTCTCGTAAAAAGTGCGGCCGAACCGCCCGAGCCGGAAGGGGAGTAAGCCATGGAGGGGACAACGCCCAACGTCTGGACAAAGAAAGACCTCATCGGCATCCGCGAATTATCGCGAAACGAAATAGAAATGATCCTTGATGCCGCGCCCCAGTTTCTGGCCGTGTCCAAACGCGCCAGCGGCATAAAAAAAGTGCCCCTCTTGCAAGGACGCCTCGTGGTGAATTGGTTCCATGAGCCCAGCACGCGCACACGCACCTCATTCGAACTTGCCGCCAAGCGGCTGAGCGCGGATACCATGTCCATGGCGGCATCTTCGTCCAGTTCGGTCAAAGGGGAAACGCTCCATGACACCTTGGCGAACATAGAGGCAATGCGTGCTGATATTATCGTGTTGCGTCACGGGTGCGCAGGCGCACCGCATATTCTGGCCGCCGCCCACGCCTCCCACATAGTCAATGCGGGCGACGGTCGCCATGAACATCCCACACAAGCCCTCCTTGATGCGTTTACCATGCGGGAGTCCCTGCGGCGTCAGCGCGAAAACCCAACGCTTACATTGGACGGATTGAAAGTGGCGCTTATTGGCGATATTGAACACAGCCGGGTTGCCCGCAGCAATATCCATGCGCTGACGAAGTTGGGCGCTTCGGTTACGCTCTGCGGGCCCGCCACCTTGTTGCCGCTTGGTGCGGAAAGATTGGGCGTGGAACAAACCACGCGCCTGCGGGATGCGCTGGCCGATGCGGATGTGATTTATGCCTTGCGCATGCAGCTTGAACGCCAGTCGCGGGGACTGTTTCCCAGCATCCGCGAGTATGTAAAACTGTTTCGTGTTGACAGCGACTCGTTGCGTTATGCGCCGGAGCGTGCCATTGTAATGCATCCCGGCCCCATCAACCGCGACTTGGAATTGTCGTCCGAGGTGGCCGACGGGCCGCGAAGTGTTATCTTGCAACAAGTGACGAACGGCGTGGCCGTGCGAATGGCCGTGATGCATTTGCTTTCCAACAGTGCCGTTGTTCGTGACACCCGGGAATCCTTAACGCCATGACGCTCGCAATAAAAAATGGGTATGTTATCAATCCCGCCGACAACACTGCGGGGCAGCAGGATGTGCTGATTGACGCAGACCGTATCGCAGCCATTGGAAACGGCTTGGATGGCGACGAAACCATTGATGCCACGGGATGTGTTGTTGCTCCGGGTCTGGTGGATATTCACTGTCATTTCCGCGAGCCGGGTTTTGAATCGAAGGAGACCATCGCCAGCGGCAGCCGTGCGGCGGCCTGCGGCGGGTTTACCAGCGTAGTGACCATGGCCAACACCAGCCCGCCCATAGACAATGCCGGTTTGGTTGAACTGGTCACCAAACGGGCGCGGGAAGAGGCGTGTATCCGGGTGTATCCGGCGGCGTGCGCCACCAAAGGGTTGCACAGCGAAGAAATAACGGAAATGGCGGACTTGAAAGAGGCGGGCGCCGTTGCGGTTACCGATGACGGCAGCGACATCCCGTCCAGTTCCGTTGCCCGCCGCGCCCTTGAATATGCCAATATGGTGGGCATTCCCTATCTCAGCCATTGCGAAGACGAGTCCCTGGCTGAAGGCGGCGTGATGAACGAAGGCTATATGGCCACGCTCATGGGGCTTCCGGGAATACCCAAAGCGGCGGAAGAAGTGCGCATTGACCGTAATATCCGGCTTGCGGAATTGGCAGGGGCCCACATTCATATTCAGCATGTGTCCACTGCGGCGGGCGTTGCCATCATACGTCAGGCCAAACAGCGCGGCGCACGTGTTTCCGCCGAGTCGGCGCCCCACTTTTTCTGTCTTACCGATGAGGCGGTGCGTGGTTTCAACACCAATGCCAAAATGAACCCGCCCCTTCGCGAACCGGAAGATGTACAGGCCGTGATTGAAGGGTTCAAAGACGGCACCCTTGACTGTATCGCCACCGACCATGCGCCCCACACCTACACGGAGAAGGATGTGGAGTTTGCGCTGGCCCCCTTCGGCATTATTGGCCTTGAAACATCATTGGCGCTTACCCTTACGCACTTGGTGGCGCCCGGGCATATCACCCTTGAAGATGCGGTGCGGTTGCTGACCGTTGGCGCGTGCGTGTGCAACATTCCCAATGCCGGTATGCTCTCCCAAGGCGCGCCTGCCGATCTTGTGGTGTTTGATCCGAAAGGGGAATGGACGGTTACACAGGAATGCTTTGCCTCAAAAAGCAGTAACTCGCCCTTTATCGGACAACAAGTAACAGGGAAAGTCATTCACACCTTGTGCGGCGGTGCCGTGGTATACAGCGCCTGAGTGTTTTGTCCGGCGCAGCGGCGAAACGGGTTGGGATCATCCCTTCAGGCCGGACAGCGCTATGCCCTGAATAAACGTGCGTTGCGTGAGGAAAAACAACAGGATCACCGGCAGCGTTATGACTGTGCCCATTGCCATAAGCGGCCCCCATGCGCTTTCGTGTTGGCTCTGGAATTGTTGCAGCGCCACGGCAAGGGTGTATTGACTGTGGTCTTGCAGGTAAATCAGCGGATTGAGAAAATCGCCCCACTGAAACAAGAACATAAACAAGGCCGCAGTTGCCAGCGCGGGCTTCGACAGCGGCACAACAATTCGTGCGAAGATGCCAAACTCGCTGCATCCATCTATGCGCGCCGCGGCGCTGAGGTCCTCCGGAATGCCCTTGAAGAACTGACGCAACAGGAAAATATAAAAGGGCACGCCGAACCAATACAGAACAATTAACGGCTTAAACGTGCCCACCCAACCCAGTCGGCTGTATACGGAAAACAGCGGGATGAGCGTCACTTGATAGGGCAGCATCATGGTGGCGAGCACAAGCACAAACACAACATCCCGACCGCGCCACGGGATGCGTGCGAAACTGTAGGCCACCAAGGCCGAGGAGAGCACGGTGCCGAGCACTGCGGAGAAGCACACGAACAAGGTGTTGCGCAGATTCTGCCAGAAATCCATCATCTCAAAGGCCCGCCGGTAATTGTCCCAGTGCAGGCCCGTGCGCAACACCGCCTCCACCTCGTGGTTCCACGCGGTGACGATCTCGCCGTCCACAAGCAGTTGGTGCAATCCATATTCATCCGCGCCCATGTCCGGCACCACCTGTCCCTGATAGCGCACCAGCTGGCGGCCTTCGTCATCATGCACATCCGTAATCGGCAGCCACCGCGGCGGCTCGCCCGGCGGCGGAAAAATCATCGCCTCATGCTTGAATGACGTGGACAACATCCACACAAAAGGCATGATGAATGTAATGGACAACACCACGAGTACGGTCATGGCAATAATACGATGTGTGCGACTAGTCGCCATGATAAAACACCCATTTTTTGGACGAATACAAAACGCCGAGGGTCGCGCCGAGAATGACGATAAACAGCATCCACGCCATCGCCGAAGCATAACCCATGCGCAGGTAATAGAAGGAATTACGATACAGATACAGGGCATAGAACATGGTGCTGTCCAGCGGCGTGCCGGAACCACCGGTCATGACATATACCTGTGTGAAATACTGAAACGCCATGATAAGCCCCATTACCATGTTGAAGAGGATGGTGGGCGTTAACATGGGCAGGGTAACGTGCAGGAACTTCTTCACCGGCCCGGCGCCGTCAAGCTCCGCCACCTCGTATAACGTCTGGGGCACATCGGCCAGTCCCGCCAGGAAAATGACCATCGCGCCGCCCACACTCCACATGCTCATGAGTATCAGGGACGGCTTCGACCAGCGGGCATCCGCCATCCAGCCGGGGCCTTCAATGCCAAGCCACTGCCGCAACAAACTGTTGATGAGCCCGCTGTCAGGGTTCAAGACCCACAGCCACAATACCGCCGAGGCAACAATCGGCACGATGCTGGGCAAAAAGAAAACCGTGCGGAATACGCTCATGAACGGCACTTTCTGGTTCAATAACAATGCAAGGGTGAGACTGAACATTAGCGCCAGCGGCACAGAAAAGACCGTGAAATAGAGCGTGTTGTACAACGCGGTCCAGAACAGGGGATCTTCAAAAAACAATTCCTGATAATTGGCCAGTCCAATCCACACCGGCGGTTGCACCACATTGAACGCCGTAAAACTATAGTAGATGCTCATCACCAGCGGATACAGGGCAAAACAGCAGAACCCGATTATCCAGGGCGATGCAAACAACAGCCCGTTGCGTAATTGGCGACGTTCCCACTTGGTCATTGTCGGCGTCTTTCTATCAATGTTTCTATCCGTTCCAGTTCTCGATTGACGCTGTCTTCAAAGGCTTGCGCCGCCTCTTCGGGCGTTGCCCGGCCAAACGTAACCCGTTCTCGTTGTCGTCGTGCCTGATCACTGATAAACTGCGTAATAGGCGTTATCGGATACCGCACCACCCGCCGTTCGAGCAGTTGTTTCACAAAAATACTGAACCGGGGATGCTCAATAAAGCGGGGTTCCATGGCTTCGTAAATACGCGGCGGGATATTGCGTATGGCTTCATTGTAGTCGCCTGCCGGCGAGGTCTGGCCTTCGCCCCGTGGACTGTAAAACCACCGCAGGAATTTCTTGGCGGCTTCAGGATGGTGCGCCGTGGCCGGAATTACATCGGCAATGATTGATGGGCCAAACGCCAGGGGTTCCACTCCCGGCGGCTGGGGCAGGGGGGCGACATCCCAATCCAGTCCGGGGGCGTACCGCGGTATAAAC
Organism: Candidatus Hydrogenedentota bacterium; assembly: GCA_007118765.1. GTDB lineage: Bacteria > Hydrogenedentota > Hydrogenedentia > Hydrogenedentales > CAITNO01 > SLFT01. The sequence goes on along the minus strand of SKQZ01000466.1, from coordinate 6,494 downwards.
GCCACTTGCCATTCGCCTTCCGAAATCATGGCGACACGCCCGGAGTAAAAGGGGTTGTTGGCGCTCATATAGTCGCCGAGACCGCGTGAAAACGATTCAATCCGTTCGGGATGCATGGCATGGGGCAGCTGCTCGTCCGCATCGGGGTCAACAGTGAAACTTTGATGCCATTCGTAGGCGGCAATGATATTGGGATCACTGCCCGCCTCGGACCTGCCGAGTTCCTCGTTAAACCACTCGCCGCCGAAAAGCACCCCCCATTGATATATCTGGCACCACGGCACCCAGGGAAGAAAGCCCATGCGCTCAATGGCGCCTGTTTCGCTGCGCACCGTAAGCCGCGCGATATAGTCCATGAACGTGTCCCAGTCTTCCGGCGGCTGGTCCGGGTCCAAGCCCGCCTCCTCAAAGGCCGTTCGGTTCCACACAAGACAATAGGTATCCGTGGTCGTTGGTATGCCCCACACATGACCGTCAATATCCACCATGGGCCAGATGTGCGGAAAAAAGAGTTCCGGATCCAGTGACGGAACGTCCGCAACAAAGTCGTCCAAAGGCAGGAACAGGCGATGCGCAGCCAGCTGAGCCATGATACCGCCGTCTATGGACAAAATATCCGGCGGCGCGCCACCCGCCGTGGAGGTAAGGGTCTTTTCCATAAGCGCGTTGTAACCGATGGGCACGGTGCGCACGAACACTTCATCTTGCACGGCGTTGAATTCTTCGATGAGTCTGACACGTGCACGATGTTCATGACCGGAATGCCGGTCCCAATAGGTAATCACGGTTCGCCCTTCACGGAGGGCTTGTCGTTCCGCTTCGGTGCCCGCTTGGTCTGGCCATACCAGAATGAATGCGATTGCAATGCCCACGGGCAGGGCGAGTTTGGCGATGGTTTGCCTGAAGTTGTTCATGTTACTGCCTTCGTCGTAGCCTGATCTCCACGGCATTATGCGGAATAGAGGGCTTTATGTCAACATTGCACGGCCGCATCCGCTGGTTGCGGTTCGGACAGGTGTGCCGGAAAAAAGGGGGGGGGGTACGCATGCGTGTTAATACCCGTATTCCCAGTCTATTTCCCAAAGCAACAACGTGGCGTCTTCGCTGGCGGACAACAGATAGCGCCCATCCGGTGAAAAACAAACGGCCGTAACCCCGTCGGCATGGCCTTCAAACACACGCAGACATCGTCCGGTGGTGCTTTCCCATAAGCGGACGGTATCGTCTTTTTTAAGACCAACAAACGTACTTGAACCGGACGCCACATATTGGTCGTCCGAAGAGAAGGCGACGCTGTTAATGCTGCCTATGTGCCCGGTAAACATACGCAGACACTGGCCTGTATCCATTTCACACAGGCGTACCTTTTTGTCCCAACTGCCCGATAACACCAACCGGTTGTCGGACGACACGGCAACAGCCTCCACCATGCCGCCTTGCTCTTCCATCTTACGACGCTTGCCTTTTCGCGCAATGTCCCACACGATTACCGCGTGATCCCATCCACCGGATATAAGACAACTTCCATCGGCGCTGAAACAGACCGAACCAACCCGGTTGTTGTGCCCCTTCCATTTAATGCGACATCCGCCCGACGCAACCGACCATATTCTTAGTCGTCCATCTTCGTCGCCCGAGGCGATCTCCGTGCCGTCAGGAGAAAAGGCCACCGCAAAAATGGGCGCCTGCGACTCTTCAAACACCTGCGTTTCGCTTCCCGAACGCACCGACCACACCCGTACGGTTTGGTCACTGCCGCCGCTGAGGAGCTGTTGACCATCAGACGAAAAAACAACGCTGTTTACATCCCGGGCGTGTCCCTCCAGTACATGGACGCAGGCGCCGGTCGTAACATCCCATATCCTGATGGTATGGTCTCGCCCCGCCGAGGCCACATACTTTCCGTTGGGCGAAAATGCGGCACTCAGAACACCGGCGGTGTGCTCAGCAAATATCCGGCTCAACCATGCCCCCCGATAACCGCGTATAGGGGCTTGTGCCCCTATCTGGCGACAAATGTCCAGCGCCTCGGGGGTGCGTTCAAAGCCCGGAACGGCCCGTGCGCGTGTTACGTGTTTGATGGCAGCGGCGATATTGTTTTTTGCCAGCGCCGTTTCGGCCTGTTGCAGGGCGCCTTCATGTTCGTTTTGTCGCTCAAGGGCGATGTCAACATCCACGGACCGCGTATACAAATTGGGCGCGGGAAGCCCTTCCCCCAACGCCCATAGTTTCATGTTGTGATCCCAACTTCCCGAAAGGGCACAACGGCCATCGTTGGAATAGAAGACTGTGCTGACCGGCGCCTTGTGACCCAGGAAGGTACGCAAACAACGACCGGTGGCCGTTTCCCATTGTCGTATGGCGCTCTCATCATCACCGGCCAACACAAACCGACCGTCCGGCGAACAGGCAAGGGTCCACACGCCGCCCTCATGCCCCTCCAGAACACGCAGACAATCGCCCGACTTGATTTCCCATACGCGAATGGTTGTATCGTTGCTGGCCGAAACAACAAGAGGGCTTTCAGGCAAAAAGCACGCGGCGGATACATACCCCTCATGGCCGGAAAAGGTGCGCAGGCATGTTCCGGAGGTCAATTCCCATATCTTCACCGTATCATCGGAACGATCATCGCCATAGCCGCCCGCGCTGCTGAGTGCAAACAGGTTGTGCGGCGAAAAGGATACGCAACGAATCGGCGCATTATGACCGGAGAATGTGCGGACACAATGGCCGCTGTGCGCATCCCACAGTTTAATCGTTTTATCGTCGCTGCCGGACAAGATATGACGTCCATCCGGCGACCACGCCAAACTGCGCACGCTGTTGCTGTGCCCGTTCAGCGTAGAAACGCACTTGCCGGTGGCTGTTTCCCACACCCGTACCGTGTCGTCGCTGCTTCCGGAAAGAATATGGGCACCGTCCGGTGAAAACCGGAGCGAAGTGACCGGCAGATCGTGTCCGTGCAATTCTCCGTGTTTTTGGCCGGAGGGAATTGCATGCACTAATACGCGGTTGCCTGCGGCAGAAGCAGCAAGCGTGTTATCAGGGGAAAGACATACGGCATCAATGGGGCTGATATGTTCTTGATAGGAACGCTGATAGTTGCGGGCCGCCTTTACGTGTTCTTCAACAGCATCCAGTGCATCAATCACGTCGTTGCGTGGTTTCAACAGCAGCGCCTTTTCAAAGAACTCATGGGCGCTTACAAAGTCGCCCCGTTCCATGTTAGTCTGGCCCAACGCCCATAACACCCGCCAGTCCGTGGGATGGTCGCTTCTTACGGCCTCCAGGCGGGCCTGTACCTCTAAGTCGTCTACAAGGCCGGTGCGCCATTTTAAGAGACCGCCATTGTAGGTGGCCGCAAGGCTGCGATAGTCCTTTTTCAGTGCCTGTTCAAATAACAGCGTGGCCTCTTTCGCTTTTCCCAAGTCGAGAAGCGACAATGCACGGTTGCTCAACGCGTCAGGCGTATCGCGCGCCGCAGCGGGCTTGTTTCTGGTGTATGTTCCGCCCGTCTCTTCTTTATAAGCGTCAATAAGTATGTCGGCGCAATAATTCATGTCGGCGGGGCGTTTGTCCGGGACTTTTTGGAAACAGTGCCGCAACAGGGACGCCACTTTAGGCGGCATGGCGGGGATATGAGGGTCTTCGCCAGTGTGTTTCAGAAAGATTTCCAGCGCGGCATCAGCCAATACGCCCGATTGCCAGGTAACTTCGCCTTGAAACATTTCCAGCACACTGACCGCCCACGACCATAAATCCGTTTTAAGCGTGAGCGATTCGCCGTTGGCTTGTTCCGGCGAACAATAAGCAGGCGTAAAACCGCCCTGGGTATAGTGAATGGACTCATTGCCTATGGCAACAGCGTCATGAGCGTGGGACGATGCAGAGTGTTGTCGTGCCCCTGCCAATCCAAAGTCCGTCACTTTCAACAGGCCATCCTGCCACATCAGTGCGTTAAGCGGCTTTACATCCTGATGAACCACGCCACATTCATGGGCATAATGAAGTCCCCAGGCAAACTGGATGGCCACATCAAGGATGCGTGCCAATGCCGCCTGTTTGTTCGGCTTGTAGATGTGCTCCGAACGAATCCACTGGGACAGGGTGCCCGCGGTGGCATACTCCGAAAAAATCCGCGGCACATTGCCGAGATCGCGCACGTAATGACACGCGGCAATATACGGGTGCAGCCCCAGATTAACCCATGTTTCACATTCCCGTATGAATGCTTTTTTCTGCCGTGCCGTGGTAAAGGCATCCTGGCGCGGCGTCTTTACCGCCATGTCGCGACGCCAGGCGCGATGCCACACTTTATAGACGCGCCCGAATCCGCCGAGGTGATAGGCGTGTTCTTCGGCGGTATCTCCCAAGCCCTCCACCACCGGACGAACTTCGTACAGGTCAAGAATAACATCACCGGGTTGCCATTCAACGGCCACCGCCTGCTCGGCTTGACGCAACGCGGTTTCATCGTTCTGGAGTCCGCCGGACGTGGTGGCGTTTAACAGCGTCTTGTCACGAATGGAGTGCTCGTATTCTGTAAGTGGGTGCTCAGTCATGCATGTCTTGTCGTTAAGCAATTATTTTGCGTATCGTTCATTACAAATGCGGTCTGATTGCGGCTACAAGAATATGGCCTTTAGCGCATTCAGAAATTCCCGGCCATTCTGGAAACGCTCGGTTTCGTCATAGGCCAGCGCACGGTCCATGGCATCGCCAAAGTCCTGTGGGCAATCGCTCAGAAAGTCCTGTAGGCGCCGTGGTTTTTCTTCCACAACGCTTCTGAAAGGCTCCTGTCCCGGGCGCGTGGGGCGTATCGGTTGCCCGGTCAACATATAGAATATCGTTGCCGCAATTTCAAATACATCTGTAGCCGCTTTTACATACTTGTAATTGGTCAAATGCTCAGGCGCCATATATATGGGGGAGCCACAGGTGGTGCCGGTCCGCGACAGTACCCCTTGTGTGCAGCCGGCGGCGCCGAACGCCTTGGCCAACCCGAAATCACTTAATTTTGCCGTGACCGAGTTGTCTTGATCACCCAGCAGCACATTCGAGGGCTTGAGGTCGCGATGCACAATCCCACGTTGTTTGGTCTTGCCGGATTCCGAGGTAACAACCACCTCCACCTCATGTGCGTAGGCAAGCCCTTCAAGCATTTCCAGGATCAAGGGGACTGCCGTTACCAAGTGTACTTTGCGTTTTCCATATTCCATAAGATCCCACAGACTGCCGCCGCTGACGTATTCCATTTCGATAAAATGGATGTTGTTCCAAACGCCCACGGACTTGCTGCGCACAATGTTGGGATGATCCAGTTGCGAAAGAATCTCCTTTTCGCGCTCAAACAACAAAAGCTTTCGCTTCTCGGGCTTGCGTGTCTGTAACATGGTTTTGATCGCCACTATCTCATCATCACAAACGCGGCGTGCCTTGTACACCACCCCATACCCGCCTTCGCCCAATACGGTGAGATCCCTGTATCCCTGAATCATTGGCTCTTCATCGGATTGACCATGGGCTTGCAGAAAATCGCGTAGCATCTCCTCCAAAACCTTGCCCGGATGCTCTTCGGCACGCTCGTGTTGTCTGAGGCTCATCTTTAACTTGGACGCTCGCGCGGTTTTCTGATATTCATTTGGCACGGCCATGTCAACATCTGTTTCACGGCAGGAATCGCACAAAAATTTGCCGTTTAGGAACTCGCAGGCACGACGTTTTTCCGGAGCAATGTGTTGCCCACATTCAATGCACACGGCGGGATAATTAATATGAAGTTTCATGATCGTGTTGCCTGTTTGGATGCGATCCCCGTCGTATAGCACTTTTGGCGGCGGTGCAGGGGCATTGTCTTTTTTTCGTCCGTTGTAAATCAAATGTCCGTTAACCCGTGTGCCGTTGAGACTGCCCAAATCGCGTATCAATACGCTGGCCTGATTGATCTCCAGCAGGAAATGGTGGCGTGACAATGCCTTGTCTTCCTTAATGCAAAGGGTGCAATCGCTGGCGCGTCCGATCAAAAAGGTGTCCTGTTCCGCAAAATCATAACGCCGGCCCTTGTACGGCCCTTCAATAATCTCAAGATATACCTTGCTCTTTATCATAGTCTGTTCTCCATGCGATGCCACAATATGTGCCACACCTCACTATAACGTTTATGTGGTACGAGGCCACAGCGCTCCTGTACGGTTTGTCATGATTTCGTCAAAGGTGTTAATGAACTTCCCACTTCTTTGCAAAGGGTCACAACGCCTACGGGATTGATTGGTCCCGGGCGAGGCAGTACATCCACCACCAATGCCGTGATATTGTCTTGGGCGTTGGCCGCTTGCGCTGCTGCGAGAAGGGCGTGACAGGTGGCGGCGGGATTCTCGTCGCATGTCAACAAGGCGCCCAGCTCCGCGTCACCTACAACGCCGGTCAAGCCGTCGGTACACAACAACAAGCGGTCTCCCGGCCGTATTGACAACAGCATTACCTCCGCATCG
>SKQZ01000432.1 GCA_007118765.1 Candidatus Hydrogenedentota bacterium | reverse complement strand
GCATGTGAACCCCGCCGTGAGCGCGGATATCTGCGCAACCTGCTGGTGCGAGACGGGAAGCGTTCCGGTGAACGCATGGTGGTATTGATTACGCGCCCCGGCGCTTTTCAACATGCCGACACCTTTGTCTCCATGGCAAGGGAGTGCTTTCATGCGGACAGTATATATCATGGAGAATTTGCGGGCCGGGCGGAAGTGGCTACGGCGGACACATTAACACTATTGCACGGACAGGACGTGATTCATGAGCAGTTGCTCATCACCGACGACGGGGCAGACAACACCGTAATATGCGATACGCCGGCAGCGTATATCGCAGAACAGACACCGACGGGCCGTAGATTGTCTTTCCGCATATCACCGCTCAGTTTCTTTCAGACCAATCCGCTCGCCGCCGAACGATTGTATGGCCATATTCGCGCGTGGGCGGCGCGGCTGCGTCCCGGCACGTTGTTCGATTTGTACGGCGGTTCCGGCGGCATTGCGCTCAGTTGCGCTGATTGCGCCGACGAAATCATCAGCGTGGAGAATGTGGCCGCCGCCACGGAGGATGGTCGGCGAAACGCGCAGGATAACACGGTGGACAACGTGTTGTTTGTGGCAGATTCGGTGCGCAACTTCCTGCGGCAAAAAGTAGAGGGCAACGGGTTGCCGACAGATTGCGCCGTGGTGCTGGACCCGCCCCGTGCGGGGATGCATCCGAAGGCCATAAAGCGCCTGCTGCGGTTGCAGCCGCGCCATTTCCTCTACGTGTCCTGCAATCCCAAGCGCCTGCGTGCCGAATTGCCCGACTTTCTGGAAGCGTATCATCTCGAAGGGGTACAGGCTGTGGACATGTTTCCCCACACGCCGCACGTGGAGGTGCTGGCCGCTTTTACACGAAAATAGCGACGCCGACGAGCGCGCCCTACTTGTCCTCAGGGGGATTGGGACTGAAATACTTGCGCTTGTCCGAAACATTACAGAAGTCATCCGCCTCGGGCATGGGCGCTTTGCTGTCTTCTATCAAAGGCCATTTGGCGGCATATTCTTCATTCAAGGCCACAAATTCGCGCCATTTGTCGGGCACCTCTTCGTCGCAGTAAATGGCATGGGCGGGACATTCGTCCACACATACGCCGCAGTCAATACACTCCTTGGGGTCAATGACCAGCATCGTTTCGCCCTCGTGAAAACAGGCCACCGGACACACGCTGACACATTCGGTATATTTGCATTTGATACATGGTTCGCATACGACAAACGCCATGATTGATCACTCCTTGTTGTCGGTTTCTTTTCCCGGTTCGTTGCGTTGCTCGTCCGCCTCTTCAATGCCGAACAGTTGCTGTGCCAGATACACCAGGGCGTCCTTGTGTTCGCCCGTTGTCTCCGCTTTAATGGCCGCAATAGGCTTGTGCAAGAAACTGTTGACAAGTCGCCGGGACATTGCTTCCAATTCCTTTTGCGCGTTCTCGCTTAAATCAGGCAGTTTCTCCAAGACCCGCTGCAACTCCTGCTCGCGAAGATCATGAAACTGACGGGTCATGGCGCTGATAAGAGGCTCAACATTCAATCGGCGCTGCCAGGCAAGATAGTTTTCGATTTCCGCACGAATTATCGCCTCACACGCATCAATTTCATTTTGTCGCTTGCGCAGATTCCGTTCGGACGCACCGTGCAAATCATCAATGTCATAACAATATACATTGTCCACCTGCATCGCTTCGTGCTCAATATCACGCGGCACGGCGAGATCAATCACAAACATTGGCGCACGCCCCCGCTGTTCAATTGCCCGTTCAAAATCCGCCCGGCGCAATATCAGGTCGGCGGCGCCCGTGGAACTGATAACGATGTCGGCCCTATGCAGGTGGCAGGGAAGCGCCTCCAGAATAATCGCTTCGCCACGATAGCGCGAAGCAAGCGCGCTTGCCCGTTCCAAGGTACGATTGAGCACCAGCACTTTCCCCACGCCGTGCTCAACAAGACTTTTCAGCGACAGCTCGCTGACTTTTCCTGAGCCTACAATCATCGCAGTGGTGTCACTCAAATTTTTGAGGATTGATTCGGCCATGTCCACTGCCACTGACGCCACCGATACTTTCCCGGCGCCAATGGCCGTCTCGGCACGCACCCTTTTGCCGCATTTCAGTGCGCGTTGAAACATCACGCTCAGGGTCCGGTTCAGCGTACCGGCTGTGCGGGCAACTTGATAGGCCTGTTGCACCTGCCCCATGATTTCATTTTCACCGACAACCATACTGTCGAGGCTTGCGGCGACACGAAAAAGATGCTGCACCGATTCCGTGTTGGCGATATGATAGAGAAAGCCGGCAAACTCTGATTCGGCAAGCCGGTTGATGACGCCCAGAAATGCCGTAATACGCTTATGCAATACCTGGGGCGCTTCATCGGCGCACACATATACCTCCAGCCGGTTACAGGTGCTCACAATGGCGACCCCGGCCTCGGGGCCCAGTTGCGCCTGCAACATGGCCAACACATTGGGCAATTGCTCCGCAGGCACCATAAGGCGCTCACGCAATGCCAACGGGCTGGTATGATGGCTGAGTCCTGTTAAAACTATTGTCATGGTATACTCTATAAAAGGGGTGTTGGTTAGATACAACAGTTGAATGTCTGTATTTTATCATGATGTGCATGCCATTTGCCTACACGGGAACGATGGCATGAATACACATCAATGCCAACTCGCTTCGAATTGTCCTTGTGGTCTGTTCACAAAATGGCCCAAAGGACGAATCCAAAGAATCGCATTAGGAACTTTGGCAAATATGGCGCCCGACATAAACCATGAAAATAATAGCCGACCTGCGCATACTTCACCGTGTACCCCCCGCGGTAATTTGTGCGCAGGCAACTCGTTGTATTTTGCGGCATCCGGAATCACAAACGCAGGAGGCCGTTGCGATCAACAGGAGGATGCCTGTTATTATTCTGCGACAGCAGGCCTGTTTATTGTCAGTGATGGCATCGGCGGCACACAGGCAGGCGGGCTGGCCTCACAGATCACCGTACAGGCGCTGCCTTCGAAGATATTGGAGGCGTGTGCGCGCCGTGACGGCGAGGCCCCTGAACACTGTCATGCACGGGCGCGTATGGTGGGCGTCATGATTGATGCCGTAAAAGAGGTGTTGCTTGAGAAGACGCGTACCCACCCGGCAACGAAGGGATTGGGCGCCACGGTGGTAGCGGCGTATTATATCGGAGGCGGTCAAATGGCACTGTCTCATCTGGGGGATAGTCGCGCCTACCTGTTGCGTAACAGCGTTTTGGAACGCCTCACGGAAGACCATACGCTTGCAAACATGCTCTATTTAACAGGTCAGATTACTCATGAACAGATGAAAGACCATCCCGGATGCAATATTCTGACCCGGCATATCGGCATGGCAGAGTGTCCCGAT
>SKQZ01000141.1 GCA_007118765.1 Candidatus Hydrogenedentota bacterium | reverse complement strand
GGTCCAGCACCGGCTTGAGTTGTTGACAGGCGGGACACCAGTCGGCCGTAAACACCACCAGCACCGGCTTATCACCCGCACGGGCGTTGTCCACCGGATTGTCTTTGGAGCGGGCCGCATGTTCCGTTATCCAGTCGGCATTCACTTTAATGGGAATAAGCCGACCAATATTGCGCGTGTGCTCCTCCCATGCATCCCGCTGCCGTTCACTGCGCAGGTAGTTTATGACTTCCTCTTTAACGTCCTCGAAATCCGTTTCCGAGAAAACTTCCTGGTTTTCATCATAAAATGTCCGGGCTTCCTGAACATCAATCTCAATACTGTCAACAACATTGCCGATATAATCACCTAGCACCTGTTGCATATTGGCGGGATCCACCATGCCGTCGGGATCAGCCTCGCCAAGAATATGGGCAAGCAAAATGGGCTCCGTCACCATGCCTTCCAGTACATAGAACATATAATCCTCTGCCTGGGGTCGCAGTTCATCGGGTATCTCCTCCACTCTGTCCGCCAGCATATCCCGGGTAATTTCTCTGTCGCGCACCCGCACCAGCACATCGGCCTCCATCGGCGCCAACAGCGCCTGCCCCAAGACGCCGCGTGACAAATCGGGATACTTGTCAGCCAGACGCGACGGCCCGTCATCTTCGGCGTAGGCAGGAAGTTGCAGCACTGCCGCAGCCATAATCAAAAGTACCAATAATCGGGGAAACAACCGTATGTGGTTCATAATATTGCTCCAATGTTTTTTGCCTGCAATAAAACACCCTGTCCAACCGTTCAGGTTGATAACAGGCACTGTCCCCATCATGCTACAACACCACGTCCAATATCAACCCGACGCCGTTTGCAGGTCTTGTAGCCATGCTGTCACGGCTTCTGAAACATACGCCTTGAACCCGTCCATATCAAGCGCTTTGTCCCATGCTTCATCCAATTCCCGCCATTCCAACATGTTCCCGGCATCATCTTCCGATACCAGCACCAGCGTACTGAATGTCAGTCCGAACTGGTCCACATACGATTCGTTGCCGTCCTCATCCAAGTTTACCGCATCATAGACAAGCGTACCCACCGCCACCTCCTGCGCAAAGGTCGTTTGTATCAACGTGTCGGCAAACAACTCCATGGACAGGCATTCGTCGCAGCGCAGCGTACGATGGAAATAATACAGCACGATCCGCGCCGGCGCGGCGGCGGTCTGTTCGGTCACCGTGTTCTGATCGGGCGGCGGCGCGGAACAGGCGCCAAGAACGGCAAGGAGGCCTCCCAATAACGCAAGAAGACAATACGTCGGCTTCATACATGTTCCTTTCAAGGCGCATCTATTGCTACGCGATATAGATCATATAGACACCGCCCAACAACACCAGCACCCCGCATACTCGTTTAAGCCACAAAGCGCCTTGTGAGCGTTCGTTCCAGTTAAGATAGTGTTGCACCACCTCCGTAAAGGTTCCGGCAAATACGATGACGGAACAGTGCCCGATCCCGTACACCAGCAATAACAACACGCCATACAAGAAGTTGGTGGCGGCCAGCCGAAAAGTAACGCCGAGCATGGGCGCCATATAGGCAAAGGTACAAGGGCCCAGCGCCACGCCAAAAATGAGCCCCAACAGAAACGCGGCCACCATGCCCTTGCGTTTCATGCCCACCTGTCCGGGGCCGGAGAACGGCATGGGAATCACGTCTATGAGGTGCAGCCCGACCAGAAAGAAAATGGCCGCCACAAGATAATTTCCAAAAGCGCCCACATCACCCATCATACGCCCGAACGCCGCCGTAACAGCGCCGATGGCGCCAATGGTAATGAGGATGCCCAGCGAGAATACGGTGGAAATCAAGAAGGCCCGCTTGGTGCTGATGCGCCCCTGTTCATCTATGAAACCAATAATCAGCGGTATGCTCGCGAGATGACACGGGCTCAACACGATACTGAGCACGCCCCACACAAATGAGGCTGAAACAGCAACGAACCAACCGCCTTCCACCGCGCGCGTCAATGTGGAAAAAAGTTCCTGCATTATGTATCTCCGGCAAGGTCTATGCCCAGCGCTTCAAACCTCGTAACAATCGCCTCTTTGTCCATGAAACCCTCCTGACGGTACAATTCGTCGCCGTCAGCGTCCATGAATATGGTGGTGGGTATCATGCGTATGCTATAGCGTTGCCCGGCGCTGCGGTCCTGCCATACATCCACAAACTGGATGGCCAATGTGTCGGGATATTCTTCTGCAAGCGCCTCGCGCACGGGCACCATCATCCGGCACGGCACACACCGCTCAGCGCCCAGACAAATAAGCCGCGGCTTGCCCGCCATGTCTTCGTCACTCAACGTCGCCGTTTGTTCGGGCGCGGCGTTGACGGGCGCCCCCGCCTGGTCCAGCGGCACCGCCTCAAGCGAACTTTCGGCTTCCCGGTCCTTTAGAAAGAATGCGCCCGCGGCGGCGGCCACCACAAGTGCGATGATGACAATGCGTTTGGTGTTGGTCATGACACTTTACTCCTGTGGCGAAGTTACAGCAACGCCTTGATTTCCTCTGTGGACAAGGCTTTCCCGGCAGATTTTACCTCGCCGTCCACTACCAATGCCGGCGTCACCATCACGCCGTATTTCATGATTTCGTTAATGTCGGTCACCTTGCCCACGGCATAGTCCGCCTGCAAGGCGTCCACCGCTTCCTGTGCGTTCGCCGCCAGTTTGGCACATTTGGGACATCCGGTCCCCAGTATCTTGATTTCTTTCATGGTGCTGTTCCTTATCGTTGCAAATCTGATGTTCAGGGGAAAAAAGTACCGAAAATAAGACCGCTGATAGTTGCCATTGTCACCACCAAAACAACGTAGACCGCTGTCTTGCCCGTACCCAAAACACTGCGGATGACCAACATATTCGGCAGGCTGAGCGCCGGGCCCGCCAGTAACAACGCCAACGCCGGGCCCCGGCCCATGCCGCTGCCAATAAGTCCTTGCAAGATGGGCACTTCCGTAAGCGTCGCAAAATACATAAACGCGCCCACTACGGATGCAAACAGATTGGCCCACACCGAGTTTCCGCCCACAAGCCGTGCTATCCATTCCGAAGGGATCATGCCTTCCTGACTCGGACGCCCCAACAGGAAACCCGCCACAAGCACCCCCGCAAACAACAGCGGCATGATTTGTTTGGCAAATTCCCAACTGGAACCGCACCATGCCTGCATTTCGCCCGGCTCGGAAGCGGTGAGAAGCGTCAAGCCAACCATGCCGATGCCGAATGCCACAATGGGATGGCCCGGAAACAGAGCGGCGGCAAGCGCCGTGGGCACGGCGACGGCAAGCAGTTTCCACCACGGCACGCGAAACCATAACAGCAGCATAAGCGCGAATATAAGCGCGGCTGCCGACGTAATGCCCCATTTCCACCGAAAGAGCATGGCCCACAACCCGGTGTCCTCAAGCGGTCTGCCCCAGTTTGCAAACACAAGAATCACCACCATCACGGCAAAATAGGCCGCCGTCTGCCACAACGGACGCGCCCCCTCCGCTTCCGGCATCTGCGCCGCATTTTGCGCCTTTTCCAGTTCTTCTTTGCGGTAAATAAAATGCATGCAGAGGCCAATGACAATGCTGAAAACAATCGCGAACAGGGCACGCGCCATGCCCAATTCAGGGCCAAGAATGCGTGCGGTCAGAATGATGGCAAGCACATTAATCGCCGGGCCAGAATACAGGAAGGCCGTGGCGGGGCCCAAACCGGCGCCCATGCGATGGATACCCGCAAACAACGGCAACACCGTGCAGGAGCATACGGCCAACACCGATCCGGAAACGGAAGCCACACCGTAGGCCACCACCTTGTGTGCATCCGCACCAAGGTATTTCATCACCGAGCCTTGGCTTACAAACACGGCAATGGCGCCCGCGATAAAAAACGCAGGCAGTAAACACAAGACTACATGCTCGCGTGCATACCAGCGGGTCAGATGCAATGCCTCCATGATCGCCGCATCAAATCGCGACCACCCCACAGGCAGAAAGAAGCAACAGAAAAAGCCGATGGCAAGCACGGTTAACGAACGCCATTCTGTCTTCCAGTTCATAAAAATACCTTGTCCACCATGGATTCACGTGGTGTTTTGTTGTCGGCACACCTTTTTTTGGCGCCGCCACAGGACTATTATGCCAAATAGCCAAATAGTCTGTCAAAAAAAACACGGCACCGACAAAAGGTATTCCCAAACACTACCGCATCAAGGCTTCTTGATCGCGCAGGTTTTCCTCCATAATCGAATCCACGCAATTAAAAACATTCAGCACACAGGGCATGCGCAGACGATAGAACACTTTCAAGCCCCGTTTCTCGTCGCTCACAATACCCGCGTTCTTCAGGATCGTCAGGTGCTTGGACACCGTGCTGATATCCGCCCCCACGCTGTCTGTAAGATTACAGACGCACTCCTCGCCCTTCTTCGAAAGCTCCTGCACCAGAAATACCCGCGTGGGATGTCCCAACGCTTTGAACACAGTCGCGCGCGAGGCGCACCACCGTTTTGTCTTGCTATCCATGCCATAATCTCCGCAACAGGTTCATGATAATCCGTGCTCTGCACCGTTATGCTACCAAAAACACCTTCAGAAACACCAACGCCGTACCGGCGCATAAATGGCCTCATTGAAGCGGTCGCCGTTCTGAAGTGGACTTGCACTGCCACGGTGCTGTACGCTCACATCCATACAAAACAGCTTGTTGTGAAAAAGTTTGACACGAATAGCGCCGGCTTGCTGTCAGCATCTCGCTTCGACTGCACACAACGCCCGCGCCGAAAGGTGATCCCATGTCAAACCCCGAAAACGCATCACACCCAACGGATAGTAGCGTCGTTGTTCTGCTTCGTTGTGACGAGTATGATCCCGCCCGGGTGGCGGAGACCGTGTCACGGGGCATTTCGATGCTTGGCGGTATCCGGCAGTTCGCCACACCCGAGGATCGCATTCTGCTCAAACCGAATCTCTTGGTCGGGAAACGCCCCGAACGCGCCGTGACAACACATCCCGTGGTCTTTGAGGCAGTGGCGCGGTGCTTTCAGGAAGCGGGCGCAACCGTAACTTATGGCGATAGTCCGGGTTTCGGACGCATTGAAACAATCGCGCGTCGCGCCGGCATTGGCGCGGTTGCCGACGCCCTGGACATTCCCCTCGCGGATTTTCGCACCGGCAAAACCGTCTCGTTCCCGGAAGGCCACGCCATCAAGCAATTTGAGATTGCTGTGGGCGCCCTTGAAGCAGACGGCATCGTTTCTCTGTCCAAGTTGAAGACACATGCGCTTACCCGCATGACCGGTGCAGTAAAGAATCTGTTCGGGTGCATCCCGGGCATGTTGAAGGGCGAGTTTCACGGGCGATTGACCGATGTGGAGCGCTTCTCCGCCATGCTGGTCGATCTGAACCGGCTTTTGCGGCCCCGTCTCCATATCATGGACGGCATTGTGGCCATGGAGGGCAACGGGCCGCACAATGGACGGCCCCGCGCACTGCGGTCGCTGTTGTTTTCTACGGACCCGGTGGCGCTGGATGCGGTCATGTGTCGCCTTGTGCATCTGGAACCGACCTTAATGGCCACGGAGGTATGGGGCGAACGCCTCGGAATGGGGCGGCATACCCGCATCACGGTTATCGGGGATGCCGTGGAATCGCTGGCATGTTCCGAATTTGATGTGAACCGCAAAACCGATTTTTCCGTGCACATGGTGCATCCGCTGATATCGCGTCTTATGAAGAACTATGTTACGCCCCGCCCCGTTCTTTGTGCAGAACGTTGCATTCGATGTGGCAATTGCGTCAAAATCTGTCCTGTAACGCCCAAGGCGTTGGATTTTCAGGATTCGGGCGAAACGGAACCGCCCCGATACAATTACAAACAATGCATTCGGTGCTATTGTTGTCAAGAGATGTGTCCCGAGGGCGCCATTGAAGTGGAAACGCCCCTGCTGGGGCGGATCGCCCGTCGGCTGCCGCTGTAGGCAATGCCATGTTGCTTCCGGCAGGTTTGTGGCCAATGGATGAACGCCCGTACACGATAGGATGAATGCCAACACAGGAGGTTTGTATGATGAAACGCACAATGTACAGAATAATCGCAGTTGCGGCACTTTTCGGGCTTGTGGCCACGGGTGTGCAGGCACAACGGTTTACCGTGGAAGAAATGTTTCCCGAGGAGCCGGACCCGTTCATGGGCAACTGGCGCGGCCGCTGGTCTGAAGAGGAAGATGTTGACCCGGAAATTACGGCACAAGTTATTTCATTGGGACGAGACCGGTATGAAATTCGGCTTGCGCCGATGCTTTTTATGCGCGCCCGGCCGCTGGTTACTATTGAAGCCCGTGCCGAAGATGGCGTGCTGCGCTTTGACGAACAACACTATCACGGCGAAATTCGTGGCGACCGGTTTACCGGCGGACGCGGCAGAGGACGCACCACCTTTGAAATGACGCGCTGCACCTATGCGCCGCCCCGGCTGGGAGCGCCGCCGCCGGAAAACGCGATTGTCTTGTTTGACGGCACCAATCTGGACGCATGGGAGAACACGGAGAACTGGGAAATCGTGGATGATGCCGTCATGGCGCTTCCGGACTCCGATGATCTCGTGTCCAAACAATCGTTCAAAGACGTGAAGTTGCATGTGGAATTTCGCACCCCCTATCAGCCCACGGAACGCGGCCAGTCGCGGGGTAACAGCGGGGTGTTTCTGCAGGACATATACGAAGTGCAGGTGCTGGACAGCTACGGGTTGGAAGGCTATTACGATGAATGCGGCGCGCTGTACAAAGTATCCGCACCGTATGTCAACGCCACGCTACCGCCCGCCGAATGGCAAACCTTCGAGATTACCTATCGCGCCGCCCGGTTTGACGAAGACGGCGAGGTGGTGGATTATCCACGGATGACCGTGTTGCACAACGGCTATATTGTGCAGCATGAGCAGGCCATGCCGTGGCGCACGGCATGGCGCGAGCGGGACCGGCTTCAGCCGCCGCCGACGGAACCGGGGCCCATTCGCTTGCAGTCACACCGTGCCTACTATGTCCAATTCCGGAACGTGTGGCTGGTGGAGCTGGACTAACCCGGATATTTCACCAAGTTTCGTCGTGAGCCTGTGAAGATTGCGTCAGAGCAGGTGCTTTGCGCAGGTCGCCGGCTGACAGCGTGTTAGTACACGTCGAAGTCGGCGGGCAAGCAAAGCGCCTGATATGGTGTAAGATTCGCAGGCGCAACAGAAATCTTGTGAAATATGCGGGCTAAGCCCCGCGGGGTTGTCGCAACCTGCGCGGTGTAAAACGTATATAGTATATATGCCGGTCATGCACTGTCCGTGAACAGCAGGACAGGCTGCCCGGGGTATACGGTCTTTGTATGTATGGGAGCGATGTTATCGAAACAAGATATGTGAGCAGGAGCCAATGGACAGGTCACGGCACATAACCATGGTTTTGGGCGCACTGGCGACACTTACGCTGGTGGCGCTTCCGCTTTGGGCGGATGTGGTGGTGCTGCAGAATGGCGAATCCCTGTCCGGCACGTTCTCACGCATCCGGGATAATACCTTGGTATTCCGCACCTCACTCCAAGGCCAGATGATGACGCCCATGCGCGACGTGCAAACGCTGTCCACGGAGGCAATGCTGTATATTGAGATGAAAGACGGCCAGGTGCATTATGGTCGCCTCGGCACAGTTGAGGGCGCACAACATGTTTTCCCCATTGGCGGCGGCGCACCCGTTGCGATTGATGCCGCCGCAATTGTGCGCACATTGCCCATCCCCGCGTCCGGCGCAACAACCGATGACGACGGCACTGATTGGGAAATCGCCATAGGGCCGGGCGTACAGTGGCGCAGCGACGGCGACGCGCCGGTGGAACCAGTGCTGCGCCTGGACATTACGGGCCGGGGTGCGCGGTGGCGCGTTGAAGGGGATGCGGTGGTCGAACGTGCCGATCCTGACGATTTTCCCGCTTATCTGCGTGCCGAGAGCACTCTGTTCAGCGATACAGACGCGCTCTTAAGCCCTTATGTGAGTGCGGGAATCGAACGCGATTTGGACCGTTCGCTGGAACTGCGCCATCAACTTGGCGTCGGCCTGTATCGCGAACTGTACGCAGGCGCGACCTCCTCCATCACGGGCAGGGCCGGCGTTGATGTGGAATACGAACGCCGCAGCGCCCCCCGTCACAGGGCTTATCAACGTGACAGTCGGCAAAGCACACACGACCTGAACCTGCGGCTCGGGTTAAGGTATTACCGATTGTTTGCGCGCCACCACACGCTCAGCGAATCATTGACGCTGTTCCCGGCGCTGACTGATCCCGGCGCATTCCGCGCCCGCTCCGAAACGGTATATGCCCTGCCAATTACCGACCGGCTCCGGCTGCGGTTTGATGTCACGGTGGACTACGAAAGCGACCCGCTCTTTGGCGGCATGAGCCGATGGAACGCGTCCGTGGGCGCCGGCGTAAATGTGGTGTTTTGACGCGCCCATGCCGTTGGGTGGCTTTGCGATGGATGTGTACTGATTGGCAACAGTCAGTTGTCTTGCGCTGTTTCCAGGAAAGGCAGGCCGGTGGGCTGTGCCACGGCCACCTCAATATCGTCCGCGGGCGGTATGGTTTCAAAACTCTCGTTCATCGCCCGCAACATCTCCAGTGACTTCCGATGAATGGTCGGCGCCACATCCGGACCACCGGAATTCATCTCGCCATACTGCGGTCTGTCGCCATACACATGCGGCGGCTTGGTGTCCCACTGACTCTTGGGAATAATGTATCCGATTTCATCATTGGCCACGCCTACCACAAAGGCTTGTCGGGCGTGACGCGTCATTTCGTCCATGAGGGGCGGCACCTCTTGCGGGGGTATTTCGAAATCACGGCCCGGCTTGGCTTCTATGCCGCCCAACACAATTTCCGGATAGATTTCGCCGGGCGCGGTCAACACCAGCACATCGCCAATCCGCAATACGTTTATCTCGCTTTTTGCGTAGCCGCCCCAGTAGTATCCCTCGTGAATCAAGCCCAACATGATGCCATATCGGAACAACCCGGCCATGGGCGCTTTTATGGTGCGCGCCGAAATACTGAGGAACGGATTCTCGTTGTGCCACACCTCATCGCCACGGAGCGCGTTCGCTGCAATAATGGCCAGGTTGTACCCCAATGATTCCGTCTTTTCGAACGTACGCTCTGAAAACACATGTATCCCGTTGCGATGGGGCACGTCAATGCGCAGGGGATTCATCAGGCCGCCGATCATGCCCTGAAAATACAAGGCCACCCCGCCAAAGCCCTCAACGCCGTTGGGGTTGGGCACGCCTTGTTCAAGGCCCAGACGCAGCCAGTGCGGAAAATCGGAGCTTAGGTAGTGGTTGCGGCCGTCCTGCACCTCGGGATGATTGCCCCAGTTCACGAAGGTGGCAATGGTTTCGTCGGTCCACGGCTTTGTAAAACGCCACAAATACATGTGCTTGTCAAAAACGACGGGCTTGCGCGAGTCATGGATAAACCCTTCCACGGGCACCTCCACCGTTACACAGTGCATGTCCGCTGGCTGCAAATTATGGTACGCCTCTTCGATTGCCTCTTTGGCCTTTTGTTGCAGCATTTTCATATACCGGTCATCGTAGCCGAGCACCGGTATGTTGCCGCTCCAAAGTTTCATGGTGCAGATGGTGGAATGGCTGTGCGTGGCGGAGAACAGGATGTGATCGATGTCGAGGGTGGGCGACACCATCTTGCGAATGGTAATGTAGTCGTTGTGATAGATGCCAACACTGTCAATCGTCACCATGACCACGGTAACGCCGTTGTTGCGCAACGCAATGGCACGGACCCACTGCTCGTTGTTCACCCCTTTGGCGGGTCGCCACACTTGAAATCCTGCCAGCCATGCCGGCTGAAACCGTCTGGAATCCGTGCGCTTGATGATGCGGTCTTCTTTACGGTCCCAGCGTCCGGTGCCAGTGGTATCCTCCCAGGTGTCATACTGGCTCATGTCCGGGGTCACATCCCGTATGGCAACGCCCACCTCCAGTTGACCGGGCGTAACGGACGCCTCAGCAGCGGGAAGGATAAAATCAAGTTCGTAATTGTGGTAGGGTCCGCGGCGCAACGAATAAAAGAACAATAGGGCTGCAATAACCAGCACGCCCAAGGCCGTTAGAATCTTATGCCGCCGAAAGAACGAGAGTAGTTTGCTCATGATACTGATTCCTTGCCCGTGTGGCTTGAAGGACGAGGCGAAACAAAAGGGATGGTGTGCGAGACTGGCAACGCCTTTGTCGAAAGGCTTGCCTCCTGTTGCTGTATACAATCTGTATTGCTAGACCTTTGAGCGATTGCCTTGGTTTCATTTTCAGGCGGGGCCTCAAGGGCATTCAGGCATCAGGAAAAGTATAGCGGGGCGAAGCAGTCCGGCTGATGAAAACTCACGCCGTCATGCAGGGGCGCCCAGGATACGCGATGCGGATGGGAGCAACTGGATGCACACTTGTAAAAGTTGGCGCGCCAAGGCTGTTCACGCAACGACTGTATTGGCCCTGCATAGCGTTCCAGAACCGAGAACGGCACCACAAATTCAAGGTACCACGTCATGGGCTCGGCAATCTCAGAGGCCACCGCGCCAAAACGGGACGTATATATGCGAATCTGATGCCCGTCGCGCCATGGCAAATGCACAATCTTGCCGGGCAGTTTGCCCTTTGCCGTGCTGGGCTCTTCATAATACCGCGCCCGCAACACACCGCAGCAATTCATTTCCAGCGCCAGGTAGCCGCTGTCCGGGTTGGGCTGAAGGTACGCAGCCACACAGGCATCCCGTGTTACATCCGCCTGATATTCCGTTTCGCGACACAAGACATATTGGTCTTGAACGCGAAAAACGCCGTACAGATTGGTGTCATCATACAATAACTTCAAATCTGTTTGGGGCTGGAACGTGCTGTCGTCAGCAACATGGGTTAACGATAGCTCTTCCGCATGGATTCTGTCGGGGTTGTTCCATTTACCCCCCAAGCCCGGTTGTTTTCTGGTTTTCAACACAACATAAGAGAGGGCGGGCGCAATTGCCATAACCAAGATCCTTGTGGTTGGCGCGTCCAGAGAAACGCAGCGTATAAATCCCAAGAGTAAACATGTGGAAAGTATACACGATTCGCCCGCACAAGTCAATAATGCTATGTCAATACATATTCTTGATTTCGTTGGTATTATAGTTTCTGCCGCCAGTGATCTATTCCACCGCAGCGGCAAACGTGCGCAGCCAGTGTTCAAGGTGGGTATATCCGTCAGAGCCGCGTGTGTGCGGGTCTTGCGGCGGCGTCAGGGGACGGAAGGTCGGCTCATGAGCAGGGAAGCCGCCCACTTGATCAATGGAATCAATAATGCGCCCGTCGCCGCGCCGTACCGACGCCACAATCCGTTCGTCCACCGGGTCCCGCTCCCGTGGGCGTGCGCCCGCCGTGCGCAGCACCCATTCCAAGGTTTCTTCCGGCGAACGTTTGGCAATGGGACGCACCCGTACCGGCGCGGCATCATACAGGGCTATCGGCTTCCAACACCGACGCGCCCATAACGTTCTGACAAGCGCCCGTCCGCCGCTGTCGTTGTCCAGTGCATACACGCGGGTGTTTGGATTCATGTCCAGTTGCAGACGCACCAGCGGCAGTAAGCGGCGCGTGTCAGGGCCTGGAATCAGCACATTGCCCATCACCGTAACAATGGAGGGTCCGGAACGCTCCCGGTCGCCGACATGAATGGCGGCGGTTCCCGGATTGTAAATGACATTGTGGGCCACCAGCGCGCTGACGTTACCCTTGATAAAAGGGTTGCGCTCCTTATTGTGGGCAAACAGGTTGCCAACAATCGCCACGCGCCGTGCATCATCGCCCACCAACAATCCTTTGGAGTGTTCCCCTTTGGAGTGAAGCGAGTGGGACAGGTTTTCGGCAATGATACATCTGCTGTAGGTGATGTCGCTTATGTGGCCGCCCCAGTTGCTCATACCTTCGTCCACAGCCCAAGCGATGGAGCAGTGGTCAATAACGACATTGCCGGCGCCGATGCCCGGATCGTGCCCGTCATAAATGCTGATGCCGTCTCTTTCGTCCGGCGGCGGCCCGTCCAGGCAGTCGCCGACCCGAAACCGCAAATGACGCAACAACACATCATGGGTGGTGATGATGATCCCTGCGCCGATGACGGTTATCCCCGGCGACGGCGCCGTTTCACCGGCCACCGTAACGAACGGCTGGGCAATCACCAGGGGTTCGCGCAGGTCAATGACGCCGCTCACCTCAAACACGATAACCCGTGGCCCGGATATCTCAAGCGCAGCGCGCAAGCTGCCCTCGCCC
>SKQZ01000179.1 GCA_007118765.1 Candidatus Hydrogenedentota bacterium | reverse complement strand
TGCGCAGGCCGCCGGCTGACAGCGTGTTAGTACACGTCGAAGTCGGCGGGCAAGCAAAGTGCCTGATATGGTGTAAGATTCGCAGGCGCAACAGAAATCTTGTGAAATATGCGGGTTAAGGTTTGGAGTTAAAAGGGCACTGCAACCTGTCGGATGTAATCAGGATGCGTTTTCGGCAACCGCTTCATCATCAACCGCTTCATCCTCATCTTCGTCTTCCGCTTCGGGATCTGTTTCCGGCGCTTCCATCTCAAAAAGGAATATCCGCGGCTCAATACTGTCGTATCCCTCCAAAGCGCCCCAGTGTATGGCGTACACCCCGGGTTCCAATGGCCGGAGTGGACGCAATTCCACAAGGAGCCGCTCCATTTCGTCCAGGATGCGTGACCGCAGCGGTATCGGATGTTCGGCGATAAGGACTTCTTCGTGATATTGCAGTTCCGTTGTATTATCGGGGTTGTGTTCCGACTCGCGTGTATCATGTATCAGTGCCGCCTCCGTGCGATGCAGTTTATGCAGACGCGCGTCGTACGCGGGCATTCTGTGCCCGACAAAAACAGGCGGGTTGGCCTCCGGGTGCGTTTCGGAATCTTTCCAGGGAATGATCAATTCCGGGGCTACCGGTGTCCCAAAGGCAACGCCATGCCCCTTTACATTGTATTGATTGGGTCGGGGATGCGTCGTTTGATAGTAGCGATAGTTCTTGAAAAGAAAAACACCTTCTACCATTGGCAGAGGCCATAGTGCGACGGGCGCGGCCTCCACAACCCCCGGCGCATCCACGGTGACCTCAAGTCGCGCCGGAGTGTAGCCTGTTTTCATGAACTCCAGTTGCAGCTGTCCGGTTGCGGCCCCCAAGGAATAATTGCCGAGGGCATTTGTGAGCGCGCCAAAATCGCTGTTTGCCACACGCACCACCACCCCGGGCAGCGCTTGGCCGCTGGTATCCGTCACCGCGCCGCGCACATACACGCTGTGCATGTAGCCGCAGGCAGGCAGCAAGCAGGCAATGCACACGAGAACAAGGGTCGCGAAACCATACGAGGACGCATATTTGTGGCAGATAGTATTCATAATGCTTCGTCGAGGAGAGTGCGTACCGTCCATGTATCGTAATCCATGTGTTACTGTGTTGCCGCCGCGTTTTGTGCCTGCATAAACGCCGCATTTGTGGCGGCGCTTTCCATGGTGTCGCCTTCCGATTCGTCCTGCTCAACAATGAACCATGTGGCGCCGGCGTCCTTGGCGGCGGCCAATACCGCGCCCAAATCCATGATGCCACGGCCCAGTTCGGCCCAAACGACAGGTTCGTTTTCCACGGGCGCCTTGCAATCTTTGATATGCACCAGCGGCACGCGACCGGCGTAGCGTTGCAGCAATGCGGCGGCATCTTCACCGCCGATAAGCGCCCAACAGGTGTCGAGTTCGGACTTCAGGCTGTCTGTGTTGGTGACATCATAAATAAGATCGAAGATGCTTGTGCCTTCATAACGAACAAACTCATGAGCGTGATTATGGTAACAAAGATGAAGGCCCTCGCCGCGAAGCGTTGCGCCCGCCACATCCATGCTTTGCGCCGCCATCAGCCAGTGTTCTTTATCGGGACACGTCTCCTCGCCCAGCCACGGCACAACCACATAATCCACCTGCAACGTTTTGGCGTCCTGAATCACCTGTGCGGTATTCCCGACAATCTGCTCAAACCCGACATGCATGCTGACGGGCGTCAGCGCCGTTTTATCAAGCAGTGCCTTGAAGTCTGCGGCCTCCAATCCATACATGCCCGCGAGTTCAACATGGTCGTAGCCGCACGCTTTTACCTGTCGCAGCCCGTCTTCCGGGTCTTTTTCGCAATAATCCCGAACGGAATACAGTTGTAAGGCAAAGGGGTAGGGTTGCATGACAGCGTCTCCTTATAAGTTCATTCGTTCACGTATTGTTCCAAAAAGGCGCGGCTCCGTTGCACATCTTCCCAGATGTCGCCGCGGGTTGTGTCCTGTTCATAAACACACCATTCCACACCTGCACAAGCCACCGCCTGCATGATGTCGTCCCACTGCAAATCACCGTCGCCCAACGCTGTAAAAACGGGCGCGTCGCCTTCGTGACGGTTGAGTAACGCATCTTTCAGATGGATGACGGGACACCGTCCGGCATAGCGCTGCAAATAGGTTTGCGGCGCGACGCCGCCCAATGCGAGCCAAGCCACATCAAGCTCCGCTTTTACATGCAGCAGCGACGTGTACTGATAAAGCAGGTCGAGTTTTGCTTCCCAAACGTCGGGAAAATATGCCAGCTCAAAATCATGATTATGATACGACCAGGTGATCCCGTCTTGAGCCAGTCGCGCGCCCAGCGTGTCCAGACGGGCTGCACCCTGGAGCCAATCTGCATACCGATCCCGACACTCGGGCATCATGCTGCCTGTTGCAAGGTGCGGCACACCAACGGCCTGCCAATGACGCAACATGCCGTCATAATCGGCTTCAAACGCTTCCACGGACGTATGCCCGGCCATGGCCGTTAATCCGGCCTCCGATAATGCTTCGCGGATGGCGTCGCCCGGCATCTCCGGCATACCGCTCCATTGCACATGGGTGAAGCCGCTGTCGCGTACCCGCAGCAAGGTGTCAGTCAAATGTTCCTGTGCCGCATCACGCACCGTAAACAGTTGTAAAGCAATTTTCATGTGCACATTCCTGTCACACCGGGGGAAGCCAGTGAGGTTGCTGCGCCCTATCATACAGGGAACGTATCTGGATTATCCAACGGTGTGTCATGGCGCCGACACGTTGTCCGGGTGTGTATTGAGGGGCTTGCGGAGCGTCAATACGCCGCAACATCCGACTACAAAAGGAGCGGCACTTCCGGATGGGGCTGACGGGAGACCACTTCATACGCCACACCGCCCGTGGAACTATAGGTGTTGTCTGTGCCGTCGGATCCGAGCACACGCAATGTCATGTCCGATATTTTGGAGTTGTGACAATACAAGTGTGAGCCGTCCGTATCTTCATAGGTGACACCGGCATAATCAGCCAGGCGGGCGCTGACACGACCTTCAAACACCGTGCCCCGCTTTGACACACGAAAGGTAAAACCGTCGTAATCATACTGCGCCCGTGTGCGGAAGGCGTCGCGAAGCGTGTTCACTTCATAGCGTTCGTTGCCAATTTGGAAAAACATGGAAGTAAGGGGCGGCGCTGCGCCGCGTCCCAACGGCGCCCGCGCACACAGGCCGTCCCACACCACAGGCGCAGGCGCAGCGGTGGCGTCGTCCACAAAGCAATTACAATGTCCCCATGCCCAGGAATGTCCATTGCGCGGTCCCGCCAGATGTCCCTGCATGCCCGGCGCTTCCGCCCAGTCATAACGAACGCCATCCACCTCGCACCAACCATCAAAACACAAATCTT
>SKQZ01000330.1 GCA_007118765.1 Candidatus Hydrogenedentota bacterium | reverse complement strand
TCTTTGCCTCCACCTGATTCTGATCTTGATGTTGATCTCGGCCCAAAACCTTCTGAAATAGATGAATTGCGAAGCATGGCTTGGTTACAGGCACAAACCCATGTGAAGAGACATCTTGTTTCACCGCGAACTGCTTCCTTTTCCGAAGGTTGGTTTAGTGGTCAATCTTACACGCAGACGGTAACGCATCTTGGGGGCTATAGGTTTCGGGTTAGTGGTTGGGTTGATTCTGAAAACGTTTTTGGCGCAACAATTCGAAATAATTTTACCTGTGTTTTTGAGGTAAAGCGTGATCCTATAACCAATAATCGAACATGGTACGTTGAAGACTTTTCATTTAATTGAACTCAAAAGAATGGCTGAATGAGGTGGTGCCGGTTCCCTGTACAAGAGTATAAGATGGCATACTGAGGCGTGAAGCCGCACAGAAAGGGTATGTCATGAGCAAGAAACGCCGGGTTTTTTGGTGCGTCGGAGAAAGCGAAGCGCCACAGTGCTACGCGGGCACAATTTTATCGCGGCACGCTGTGACGTTGGCCGTCATGTTGCGCGTATCCACCACCAGCGGCGCATGTTCCACAATGAACGCAGGGTCAAAACTGCTGTGTGCGGTGGCAATGAGCGCAACGTCACACGCGGCGAGAGTTTCCGCTGTCAGGGGGACGCTGTCCATGTGCAGGGCATGTCCCTGTCCTGGTCTAATAGCGGGAATGCAGGGGTCATGATATTGT
Organism: Candidatus Hydrogenedentota bacterium; assembly: GCA_007118765.1. Taxonomy (GTDB): domain Bacteria; phylum Hydrogenedentota; class Hydrogenedentia; order Hydrogenedentales; family CAITNO01; genus SLFT01. The sequence goes on along the minus strand of SKQZ01000330.1, from coordinate 2,691 downwards.
GTGTGTGCGCCGTGTTTTTGCAACAACTCAATGAGCCTGATGGAGGGGGACTCGCGCATATCGTCTATATCGGGCTTGTAGGCTGCGCCCAACACCAACACCGTTGCGCCGTTCAACGCCTTGCAGCGCATGTTCAGCGCTTCCATGACGCGGGACACCACGTATTGCGGCATGGACGCATTGATTTCGCCGGACAATTCGATGAAACGTGTGCTGAATCCGTATTCCCGCGCCTTCCATGTGAGATAAAAGGGATCAATCGGAATGCAGTGTCCGCCAAGTCCGGGGCCCGGATAGAAGGGCATGTATCCGAAGGGCTTGGTGGCGGCGGCGCCGATAATCTCCCACACGTCAAGTCCCATGCGGTCACAAAGCATTTTCAGTTCGTTCACCAACGCGATATTGACACTGCGGAAAATGTTTTCCAATAGCTTGCAAAGCTCCGCCGCCGCGGGCTGACTCACCAAAACGGTCTTTTCGAAGATAGTGCCATACAGGATGTCGGCGAGGGCAGCACAGTGGGGCGTGACACCGCCAATCACTTTGGGAATGTTCGACACGGAATAGACGGGGTTGCCGGGGTCCTCCCGTTCGGGCGAAAAGACGAGGAAAAAGTCTTCGCCCACAACGCGCTCATTCGCCGTCAGCAACGGTTGCACCACCTCCTGGGTCGTGCCGGGATAGGTGGTGCTTTCGAGCGACACCAGTGCGCCCCGTTTGAGGTGTTGGGCCGTGGCCGCGACCGCGCTTTCAACATGATGCAAATCGGGTTCACGGTGCCGGTCCAGCGGCGTGGGCACACAAATGACAACGCAATCCGCATCAGCAAGATGTTTGTAGTCGTTCGAGACCAGAAACCGCTGCTCCTTGATGGCGGTGGGCGCCCAATCAGCGGGTATATGGCGCACATAGGCATTGCCCTGTTGCAGAGCGTCCGTTTTTTCCGCGTCCAGGTCAACACCCACCACCCGGAACCCGGCATTGCAAAAATGGCGGGCAAGGGGAAGTCCGACATACCCGAGCCCCACAATGCCAATCACAGCGTCGTGGTTTTGCAGTCGTAGTTTAAGCGCATCAAAGAATTCTGGCATACTATGGTTGTCCCCGGCTTTCACAAAAGGTCATCATGGTGCGGCACGTGGTTCATTTAACCACAACAGCCGCAATAGACGCAAGCATTATTCCTGTATGGACGGGCACCAAAAGACCGCCCCGTCTGTAATGCAATAACCGGCAAGCATGCTGAAGCACAGCAAAAGGACACCAATATGAGCACCTCAACATTGGCGTTGCACGGTGGCGCTCCGATACGAAGCGACAAGAAGCCTTGGCCGGACTGGCCCATCCACGATAATCGCGAGCGGGACGCGCTGCTTGCGGTGCTGGAAAGCGGTCGCTGGTTCTACGACGAACAGGTGGCGGCATTTGAGAAGGCGTATGCGTCATTTCAAGGGGCAGACCATTGCATCAGTTGCAGCAGCGGCACATCGGCAGGAGAAATCATTCTCCAAGCGCTGGGCATCGGGCCGGGCGACGAAGTGATTGTGCCTCCCTACACCTTTGTTGCCACGGCCACCGCCGTGCTGCGGGTGGGCGCGATACCTGTTTTCGCGGACGTGGATGTTTCGTGGTGCCTCGATCCCGACTTGGCGGAGGCGGCCATTACACCGCGCACCCGCGCCATTATGCCGGTACATTTCGGCGGACGCATTTGTGACATGGACCGCTTTAACGAAATTGGCGAGCGTCACGGCATCCCGATTATTGAAGATGCCTGTCATTCCTGGGGCGGCCAGTGGGAAGGACGCGGCACGGGCGTTTTGGGGCGGTGTGGCTTCTTCAGTTTTCAAGTATCCAAAAACATTACGGCCGGCGAAGGCGGCGCGATTGTCACCAACGATGCCGCCCTGGCGGCGCGCTGCCGTTCGCTGGTTAATTGCGGTCGCGGCGAAGCGGGCTCGCCTTGGTATCACCATGTGAACGTCGGCACCAACGCGCGGCTCACCGAATTTCAAGCGGCCTTGCTGTTGTGTCAGTTGCAACGGCTGCCGGAACAGACGCTCTTGCGCGAAGAAAACGCCACCCTGTTGAATCATGCATTTGAACAGATTGACGGGTTGACGCCCCAACCCGGAAGCAACCGCATTACCCGCCGCGCATACCATTTGTATTGTCTGCAAATTGATGAAGAGGTGTTTGGCTGTTCCCGGGAACAATTTGTACAAGCGGCACAGGCCGAGGGTTGGCCCGTTTCCGCGGGCTACCCCATGCCGTTGTATCGTCAGCCCTTGTTTGCGCACGTGAAAGGACACGACTACAGCGCCTGTCACTGCCCGGTTACAGAGGACTTATGCTATAAACGGGGCATGTGGTTTATGCATCAGCTGCTGCTGGCGGACAACACGGATATGCATGATATTGTTGCCATCGCAGAAAAAATTAAGGCAAACACGGCGGAACTGCGTCCTTGAATACCCCCAAAAAGAACAATAAGAAGCCCAGGAGCAAAAGCACGTCGCGTACAACGGGTGTCCACGCAAAGGCGCGCCGTACCGTTACCTGTATGCACTGTCGCTACGAATATGATGCTGCCGAGGTTCGCTGCACCATCTGCGGCTATCCGTGGCCTTGGCTGCGGTGATAGTGGTGGTGTCAGTCCTTTTGCAGGGCGGCGCCACGTATTAACCCGGA
>SKQZ01000069.1 GCA_007118765.1 Candidatus Hydrogenedentota bacterium | reverse complement strand
CGGTTGCGCATACCGGGACTTGGCAGTGGTACATTCCATTAACGACAGGAACCCAGTCTGCTGGGATATGCCGAAGATACCATTGAGTATCAAACGGCGTTTCGTGCATGGTGTCAGGCTGCGGAGGCGCATCTGCGCGAACGGGGCTGGCTGGATGACGCGTATGTATATTGGTTTGACGAACCGTCGGTCGCGGATTATGAGTTTGTCATGAATGGGTTCCGCAAGTTGAAGGAAGCGGCGCCCGGACTGAACCGGATGTTGACGGAGACCATCGTTCCTGAGTTGGTAGGCGGGCCGAATATCTGGTGTCCCGTATCATACAACTATGATCATGATATGGCGGAAGAACGACGCGCCGCAGGCGAGCACATCTGGTGGTATGTGTGTACAGGCCCCAAGGCCCCGTACGCCACCTTGTTTATTGACCATCCGGCCACGGCACTGCGCGTGTGGTTGTGGCAGACGTGGGAGCGTTCCATAGACGGCGTGCTGGTGTGGCAGACCAACTATTGGACAAGTGCCGAAGCCTATCCCGACGCCCCGCAAAATCCCTACAAGGACCCGATGGCGTGGGTGACCAGTTACGGTACGCCCGTCGGTACGCGCCGCCCCTGGGGGAACGGCGACGGCCGCTTTGTGTATCCGCCGTTGGCGGCTGCTGACGGACAGCCCGATGCGCCCGTGCTTGACCCGCCGGTGGGTTCCATACGGCTTGACATGCTGCGCGACGGTATCGAAGACTACGAGTACTTTGCCATATTAAGCGATCTGGTTGAAGAGCATGGCGATACGCTTTCCGAATCCGACTTGGAACGATATCGCAACCTGCTCGAAGTGCCTGCCGATGTTACCATGTCCATGACGGCGTTCACCCATGATCCCGCGCCCATGGACACACACCGTGAGGCGGTTGCACGTGCGATTGTTCGGCTGAAAGCATTGCAATAAGAACACGTTGCATGGCGGCCTGTTTTCGTGTGGACCGGGACGCCGATTGCATGATACGCCGGTTTCTCGCCCCCGTTTACCGGATGCGGATAGTCCGGGACGGTACGCCAAGGCGCGCATGATGAAAGAGCGTACAGTGGGAATACGACCGTGGGATTGTATACAATAGTGGGTAACGGAACCGGTTAACCGCGCGAACGCGCCTGACAAAAAGAGGTACATTTCTTGACCAAAAGCATTAATCTGATATTCGGTTGTCATGCCCACCAGCCAGTGGGCAATTTTGATTTTGTTTTTGAGCAGGCTTATCACAAGGCTTACCGACCGTTTCTGTATGTGCTGGAACAGTTTCCGGATGTTCGCGTAACGCTTCATTTCACGGGCCCGTTGTTTGATTGGTTTTCGCTTCATGCGCCGGAGTTCCTGGAGCGGCTGGGCGTATTGGTACAGGCGGGCCAAGTTGAAATTATGGGCGGCGGCTATTATGAACCGTTGTTGTGTGCCATTCCAGAGCGCGACGCACAACGGCAGATTGCGCGCATGCAATCATTTTGCGAGCGTCATTTTGGAGTTGTGCCCCGTGGTATGTGGTTGACCGAGCGTGTGTGGGAACCGCACTTGCCCCGGGTGCTCGCTGCATCCGGCGTGGAATATGCTGCGTTGGACGATGAGCATTTCCTGTGTTCGGGTTTGCAGCGGGACGACATGTACGGGTATTACATGACCGAGGATACCGGACACGGACTGAAGATTTTTCCCATCCTCGAAAAACTGCGTTATCTCGTGCCCTTTCATCAGGTGGAAAAGACGATTGACCATCTCCGCGAATTGGCCACGGAAGACGGCGAACGATGCGCGGTGTTGCATGACGACTATGAAAAATTCGGGGTATGGCCGGGCACGCACAGAAGTGTGTATACGGAAGGTTGGCTGGAAGCGTTCTTTCAGGCGTTGACGGACAACAGAGAGTGGTTGCATTGTCTTACCTATGAGCAATACTTGAGTTGGGCGCCGTCACAGGGGCGCACGTATATCACCTGTGCTTCCTATGATGAGATGATGACGTGGGCATTGCCTACGCAAATGCAGCGCGAATTAACCCATGCCCGCAAAGAACTGGAATGTTTCCCGGAACTTGACCGAAAGGCATCCCGTTTCATGCGCGGCGGTTTCTGGCGCAGTTTTCTTGCAAAATATGAAGAAGCGAATAACATACAGAAGCGCATGCTGCGTGTCAGCGAGCGCCTTGCGCGGCTTCTGAGCAAGCATCCCGATGACGAACGCCTGATGAAAGCGGAGGAGCGACTGCATCAGGGGCAATGCAACTGCGCCTATTGGCACGGCGTGTTCGGCGGACTGTATTTGAATCATTTGCGCACAGCCTTGTATGAAAAGTTGATTGCCGCCGATGAGATCATGGATAGGGTGGAAGGCAAGAGCGATGCCTATGTGTCATTCGAAGCCGTTGATTTTGATGCTGACGGCGCGCTCGAGTGCATTCTTGAAAACGCTCATCTGGCGCTCTTCTTTAATCCTGCCGACGGCGGGACGTTGTTTGAATTTGATTACAAAACGAATCCCTTCAATTTCGGGAATGTGTTGACGCGCCGTGACGAGGTCTATCATGATCAGTTGCGCGCCGGTAAAGCGGCGGTAGGCGAGCAGGCCCAGGGTGACCTGAGCATTCACGAAATGGTCAAGGCCAAGGAGGCCGATTTAGATAAACTGCTGGTCTATGACCCGTACCGCCGCGTGTCGTTTCGCGACCATTTCATTATGGATACGGCGACGGTGGATACGTTGTGGAGTGGTACGGAGCCGGAGTTGGGAAACTTTGTCACCGCGCCGTATCGTTCAGAAAACGGCGCCGATTGGGTGGCGTTTAATGCCGGCGGCACTGTCAATCTCCCGCCCACCGTGCAGGCGCGTGTTAATAAACGTATAGATCTGGCGCCGGGCATGTCGCATTTTGAAGTCCGGTATGACGTATCGGTTGATGAAGCGTTGCCGCTCGGGGTCATGTTCGGGTTTGAATTCGTGTTTAATTTGCTTGCCGGGGATGCCCCGGACCGCTATTATCACTCCGAAGATCATGATATGCGGCGCGCCCGACTGTGTTCGCGGGGAGTGCTGTCCGAAGTGTCACACATTGCGGCACGGGACGATTGGCAGCACCTTGAGTTAGCCTTGCGGTTCTCCCAACCTGCCCGCGTGTATCGGTTCCCCATAGATACGGTGAGCCAATCGGAGGACGGTCAGGAGCGGGTGCATCAGGGATGCGTGTTGCTGCCTTGTTGGCCCGTATCGTGCGAAACCGGCCAACAGTTCTCTGTAACGATACAGGTGGCGGCGGCAAGCACGGAAGGCTGACAGGTAGTGTTGTTGTACATACTACGGAGCATCAGCGGGTGGCACAGGCCCCCGTGTACTATGTTAGTGGCATCATGATAAGGAATACACAGCAAGATGACGGAAATAGCAGGAGAGGTGGAAGTCGTAAATTCGCTTGGCATACATGCGCGCCCTGCAGCGGCGTTGGTGCAGCAATTATTAAAGTTTGACAGCGAAATCTACATATCATTCAAGGGTAATCGTGTGAACGCCAAGAGCATCATGGGACTGTTGACCCTGGGCGCGGCACGGGGCAGCCTTCTCGAAGTGTCCTGTTCCGGCCCGGATGCGGAAGAAGCGTATGCGGCGGTTGCCGAAATGTTCGCCTCGGGGTTTGGCGAGGCGTGAGCCAATTTGTGGAGGCATTCCATTGGAACGATATCTTCAAGGACTGGGCGTATCCCCCGGCATAGCCATAGCGCCTGCGTTGCTGTTTTTTCACGACCGCTATGATGTGCCGACCTATGCCGTTACGGATCTTGACGCGGAGATGGCGCGTTTAGACGTGGCGATGCGGGAAACGCGCAATGACTTGGAGAACATTTATGAGCGGGTGGTGGCCGAACTTGGCGAGCGACATGCGGCCATTTTTCAAGCGCATCTGATGATATTGGAAGATGTGACATTGCGTGAGGAGTTGACGGAGTATCTTGTCGAGCACAGGCACAATGTGGAGCATATCCTTGACACTTTGACCAAACAATATGTGCGTACCATGGATTCGGTGGACGATCCGCGCTTTCGTGAGCGTACGGCGGACATGCTGGACGTAATGGATCGGGTGTTACGCCATCTGCTTGAGACGGAACGGCCCAACTTGAGGCGGCTGGAGCAGGAAAGCATCATTGTGGCGCATGACCTTACGCCTTCGGACACGGCCTCAATGGATACGAACAAAGCCATCGGGCTGGTTATTGAGGCGGGCAGCGTTACGAGTCATTCGGCCATTTTGGCGCGTGCCCTCGAAATACCGGCGGTGATCGGCATTGTGGATGCGCCTGAGTCCGTGAAGGCCGGATCGTTGGTGATTGTGGACGGGTCAAGCGGGCGCGTGATTGTTGATCCCACACGGGAGACGTGCAAGCGTTATGTGAAGGCCCAGCAACGATTGGCGGCCCGTCGGGCGAAGTTGCTCCGGGTCACGAAGGGCAAGCCCGCCTGTACCCGGGATAATGTAAACGTGATGCTCAGCGCCAACATTGAATTGCCCCTTGAAATTGAGCACAGCCTGAATGTCAATGCACAGGGCATTGGGCTATACAGAACTGAGTACCTGTTTATTGACCGTGATTCCCTGCCCGACGAGGAAGAACAATATGAGGCGTATGCAGCGGTGGCTCGCGCCATGCAGCCGCACCCCGTGGTGTTGCGTACCATAGATGTTGGCGGCGACAAGTTTGTTTCCCATCTGCAAACACTGAAAGAAGACAACCCGCAGTTGGGTTGGCGGGCCGTGCGTTTTTGTCTTGCTCATCCCGAAATATTCAAGACACAACTGCGCGCAATCTTTCGGGCCAGCGCCCACGGAACAATTGAGGTCATGTTCCCCATGATTAGTGGCCTTGAGGAACTGCGCAATGTTAAGACGCTGGTTTCCGAGGTGGCATGCGAACTTGATGAAGAAGACGTTTCGTTTGATCGAAACATCAAATTTGGCTCCATGATAGAAGTGCCTTCGGCGGTTATGCTGGCGGATCTGCTGGCACAGGAAAACGACTTTTTCAGCATAGGCACCAACGATCTGATTCAATATCTCCTTGCCGTGGACCGTGTCAATGAAAAGATCGCCTATTTGTACGAACCGGCGCACCCGGCTGTTGTCCGCATGATACATCAAACGGCACAGGCGGCACGTGTTCACGGCATCCCATGCAGTATCTGTGGCGAAATGGCGGGTGATGCCTTGTATACCGAGCTGCTGCTTGGACTGGGCATCACGGCGTTGAGCATGGCGCCTGTTGCCATTCCCTTGATCCGCGCCGAAATATCGCATATCCACTTGGAAGAAGCACGGACGCTGGCGAAACAAGTCTTGAAGATGCGAACGGCAAAGGAAATAAAATCGGTTCTGGCAGAGCGCCATCTCGCCCGTGCCAAAAAGTATGACTATCTCATGGCGCCTGACCAATTTATGTTTTCAGATGAAGATAACAGTTGACAAAGGGGTCGCATGACGCGTCGGCGGATTTCCATATTAGGTTCGACAGGCAGTATCGGCCGCAGTGCGTTGGAAGTGGTGCGCCGCAATCCGGACGTGTTTTCTGTCGTTGCCTTGGCCTCCCGCTCGAATATTGACTTGTTGCGGGAACAGATAGCGGAGTTTCAACCCGCGTTGGCCGCCGTGTACGATGAGGACGCCGCCCGCATGTTGCAGGGCAGCGTGCCCGGATGTGCGGTGGCATCGGGCGCCGCCGGACTCGTGGAGGTCGCCTCAATGTCCGTGGATACGGCGTTGTGCGCCGTGGTGGGCGCGGTGGGACTGAAACCGTTGCTCGCAGCGATTGAGGCGGGCAACCGCGTGGCGGTGGCGAACAAAGAGCCGCTGGTGATGGCGGGCAACTACATCATGCAACGTGCTCAGGAAAAGGGGGTGGCGGTGTTGCCCGTGGACAGCGAACATAACGCCATCTTTCAGTGTTTGGAAGGCAGTTCCGTTTCAGATGTTGACTGTGTATATTTGACGGCGTCTGGCGGGCCCTTTCACAAGTGTACGCCGGAGACGTTGCAGACCATTACGCCTGAACAGGCCATGCGGCATCCAACATGGGATATGGGCGCAAAAATCAGTGTGGATTCCGCTACGCTTATGAACAAGGGGCTGGAAATTATTGAAGCGCTGTGCCTGTTCAGGTTACGATCAGATCAAATTGAAGTGCTCATCCATCCGCAAAGTGTTGTTCACAGCATGGTCGCTTTTCAGGACGGCGCCATTATCGCACAACTGGGCGTGACGGACATGAAAGCGCCCATTACCTATGCGTTGACATATCCAGAACGATTGCCGGCGCCTGAAATGAAGTTGGATGTAACTTCCTTGGCATGCTTGACGTTTGAAAAACCAGACTACGATGTGTTGCCATGCCTCGCACTTGCTCGCGCAGCCGCGCAATCAGGCGGCACGGCGCCGGCCGTGCTGAATGGCGCGAATGAGGAGGCGGTGGCCGCTTTTTGTGCAGGGCGCATCGGATTTCTTGACATTCCGGCAGTAGTGGAACAGACCTTGGACGTATGCGTAATCTCGTGCGAATGCAGTCTTGATGCGGTGCTTTTGGCAGACCGTGAGTCGCGCACACAGGCCGCCGCCATCATAACAACCATGGAAAAATAGAACGATGATTATTGACGTTATCATATTTCTTGCGGTTTTGAGCCTGCTGATTTTCTTTCATGAGTTGGGCCATTTTACCGCAGCCAAAGCCTTTGGCATATATGTGAAACGTTTCAGTATCGGCATGCCGCCCCGTCTTTTCGGTGTTCAATTGGGCGAGACCGATTATTGTGTCGGCATCCCTTTTGGCGGGTTTGTGATGATGGCGGGCCAGGAAGATGTACCCCTGAGTGACGAGGAACGGGAGCGCGAATATGGGCGTGTGCCCGAGGAGCGCTGGTTCAAGAACAAGCCGGTGTGGCAGCGCATGTGCGTGTTGCTTGCCGGGCCGACCATGAATCTGATTTTGGCCGTGTTGCTCTACGGTTTTATCGGGCTGGTGGGCAGTCAGGTGCCGGAGTGGGAGGTGGAAGCGCGGGTCGGGCAGATAGAGCCCGGTTCACCCGTGGAAGATGCGCCGTTATACCGTGTTGAAGAGGGCGAGACGCCGGCAGAAGACCGGGAACCGGATGCTTTTGGCTGGCGTATTGGCGACCGCATTCTTGCCATCAATGGACGCGAAGCAGAGAACATGACGGACCTTGCCATTGCCGCGATACTGGGCGGTGAAAGTCGGGAACAGCGGATTCTGTTGGAGCGGCCTTACAGCGACAAAGAACCCGAACGATTTTTGTCTCTGGTGGCGCCCCGCGTGCTTGATGATACAGGACACGCCCGATTCGGTGTGGAACCCTTTGAAACGCCCATTATTCGGGAGGTAATCCCTGATTCGGCGGCAGAGGCGGCGGGCTTCAAAGCCGGTGATATTATTTATGCGCTTGACGGCGAACAGGTGACGCTTTCCGGATTTATCGCCCATATCGAAGCGGTGGAAGAGGAGAGCACGGTTACCGTCGAATTGCAGCGTGATGGCGAAATGATGGTTCTTGCCGCGCAGCCGCGTACCATTGGCAGGCTTCAGGGGGTATGGCTGGAAGCCAACGACCCGGCCAACGATCCCGCGTCGGTGTTGTTTGTTTCGCCGGAGATGCAGGAAGAAACCAAGTTGCGGCCTCGGGATGTGATTGTGGAGGTGGACGGCGCGCCGACCACGCTGAAAGAACTGCGGAAAATACAAGAGGCCAGTCCGGGGATATCCCTTGAGTTTAACGTACACCGGCCGGGCGTTCTGTTCGGGTTGCTCGAGCCTGCAAGCACATTCACAACGAGTGCCACACCACAGCCCGTGCGCGCCATCGGCGTGGCGCTGAAGCCGCAGATGGTTTTGCAGCGGGTGCCGGTGGCACAGATTGTTCCACATGCCTTCTATCAGAGTTATCTGGCCGTGGAACGGACATTGTTAACGATTGCCGGGTTAGTGCGCGGTACGGTAAGCCCCAAAGACCTGGGCGGGCCGGTCATGATATTTGATGTTACCACCAAGGCTGCCGAAGCCGGATTCGGGTGGCTTGTTAAAATAACGGCCTTCATTAGCGTGAATCTTTTTATCCTGAACCTGTTGCCGTTGCCGGTACTCGACGGTGGACAAGTGGTCACCAATGCCGTGGAAGCGATTCGCGGCAAGCCGTTGAATGAGAAGATACTGGAGCGGATGCAGCAAGTGGGGATCGTGATGCTGCTCATGCTAATGTTGTTTGTGACTTATAACGACATCATGCGTTTGGTGCAGAATTGGCTGCCTTGGTGATGCTGCGTTGAAACGCAGGGTAAACGGCGCGGCCAACATGCCGGGCTACAAACGACACTCCCGCACTTTATTGGTCACTACGCAACCAGGAGAAGTATATGCAACGTATTACATGTAAATTTGGCGGCTCTTCGCTGGCCGATGCCGCCTGTATTCAGGCGGCGATGGATATTGTGAAGGCGAATCCGGCACGGCGTTTTGTGGTGCCTTCAGCGCCGGGGAAGCGGTCGGCGGATGACAAAAAGATAACCGATCTGCTCTATGCATGGCACAACATGGCGCAGCAAGGGCTGGATGCCTCAGAGCCGCGCAAGATAATTGAGGAACGGTTTAACGGGCTTGCTGCTGAACTGGGCGTATCCTTTGACGTGCGGCCTTGCCTGTCTGAAATTGCCGAACGCGCCGCGCGGGATGCCACCCCGGATTACATGGCGTCCCGTGGCGAATATCTTAACGGACGGCTCATTGCGGAGGCGCTACAAGCCGCGTTTATTGATCCCGCGGAATATATTCGCTTTAAGAAAAGCGGCATGCTCGATCCGGCAACATACGACCTGCTTGGCGCCGTACTTAAAGGGGACGGACTTTTTGTCGTTCCCGGGTTCTATGGCGCCCTGCCCGACGGAACCATCAAAACCTTTTCGCGTGGGGGCAGTGACATTACGGGTGCGATTGTAGCCCGCGCTTCACACTCAGACCTCTATGAGAACTGGACGGATGTTTCTGGTTTTCGCATGACCGACCCGCGTGTGGTGCCAGAGGCAAAACGAATCGAAGCCATTACCTATCGTGAACTGCGCGAACTGTCTTACATGGGCGCCACCGTCCTGCACGATGAAGCCATATTTCCCGTGCGTGAACCGGGCATCCCCATCCATATCCTTAACACCAAAGCACCTGACAGTCCGGGGACAAAAATTGTGCCACACCGGGAAACGGCAACGCCTGTGTGCGGTATTGCGGGTCGGGCCGGGTTCACCATGTTCAGTATAGAAAAAACACTGATGAACAAGGAACATGGCTTTGGCCGGAAAGTGCTGTCCGTATTTGAGGAGCACGGTGTCAGCTGGGAGCACATGCCCACCGGCATAGACACCATCAGCATTATCGTGCGCGATGACGAGTTGCGCGGCGAAGCGGACGCCATTGTGGATGATCTGTGCAAACAATTGGACCCAGATGAGGTTGTTGTTACCAACGGACTTGCCATTATTGCCACGGTAGGGCAGGGAATGAATCATCATGTGGGTGTCGCGGCCAGACTTACCGGCGCCATTGCAAAGGCCAACGTAAACTTGCGCGTCATTGATCAAGGTTCCACGGAAATGAACATCATTATCGGTGTTGAAGAACAAGACCTTGAAAAATCGGTGCGTGCCATTTACGAGGCTTTTGACAATTGGCAATAGCCTAACCCGCATATTTCACAAGATTTCTGTTACGCCTGGGAATCTTACACCATATCAGGCACTTTGCTTGCCCGCCGACTTCGACGTGTACTAACACGCTGTCAGCCGGCGGCCTGCGCAAAGCACCTGCTCGGGCGCAATCTTGACAGGCTCACGACGAAACTTGGTGAAATATCCGGGCTAAGTAATGCCATGAGTCCCCGCAGCACGAATGAAGCCGTTGGTGCGGCTTTGACGCATCGCGCATGGTTAAGACTACCATAGCAAGGTTGTGACGCTATGGCACAAATGGAATACTGAGTCATTATGGACGCCGTTTCTCCAGAAAACACACGTCCCGTATCGGATGACTGGTTTGCCGATGCCTTCGGTGAATTGTATCCAATAGTGTATGCGCACCGAACGGTTGAGGCGGCTGTTCCCGAGGCACGGTTCGCAGCGCAGGCACTGGACCTTGCACCGTCCGACCGCGTGCTGGACTTATGTTGCGGCGCGGGCAGGCACCTCGCCACGCTGGAGCAGTACGGCGCTTCCTTAACAGGGCTGGACTATTCTCCCCAGCTGTTGTCGTTGGCCCGAAATCGGCTGGCGTCAACGGCGCAGCTGATACGTGCGGATATGCGTGTATTGCCACTCTGTTGTGCCTTTGACGTGTTGTTCAGTTTCTTCACAAGTTTCGGGTATTTCCTTGATGAAGCGGATAATGCCGCGGCAGCGGCTGAGATGGGGCGTGTGTTGAAACCCGGCGGTCGGTTTTTCATGGACTACCTTAATCCAAGGGCGGTAACACGAACCCTTACGCCACAGTCACGTCGGGAGTCGCAGGGGTATATAATTGAAGAAAGTCGCTGGATTGATTCGGAGGCGCAGCGGGTCAACAAAAGCATTGCCATTTCCCGAAACCAGCGACAATTGGGCGTCATCACCGAATCAGTGCGAATGTACGAGCTCGAGGAACTCAAGGCGTTGTTGGCGTCGGCAGGGGTGCATGTTACCCATGTATACGGGAACTATAGTGGTGAGGACTATGGTGCAGCATCGGATCGGATGATACTTGTTGGCGTGAAAGGGGCCGTATGAACCCGTTGTATGAGGACTATATCCAAGGCGAAGAACGCGCCCGCGGTTTATTTGCCCGCCCGCCGGAGTCATTGTTTGCGGGTCCCTGCCAGGAAGGAACCTGGGCTGAAGGACTTGCCGCCGCCATCAACCAACAACACCCCGCCAAAGAAACCATAGGGGGCCGGGAGCCCGTTGTCATTACGGGGCAGCAAACCGGTTTATTCACGGGACCGTTATATACTATTTACAAGGCCGTCACCACCGTGCAACTGGCGGAACGCCTTCGTGTGAACGGTATACGCTGTGTGCCGATGTTTTGGGTGGCGGGGGATGACCATGATTTTCGGGAAACACAAACCGCGCATTTCCTGACAAAACGGCATGAAATACTATCGTTGACCTATTCGCCCCGCGATCAGGATATCCAGAATATGCCCATGTATCGCGTCCCGCTGAACGATGAGATACACACGTTCATTGACAGGATTGCACAGGAGTGTCGGGGAAGCGAATACACGGCGCCAACGTGTCAGTTTCTTCACCGTTCACTGGAAGAATCGGACACCATGGCGGACTGGTTCACGGCGTTAATGACCCAATTGTTTGCAGAAAGCGATTTGCGTTTCTTCCGCCCTTGGGAAAGGCAGGCGCGTTTGGCGGCTGTACCGCTGTTGGCGCGGGAAATTGCCCACCCGCTGGCAACAACGCGCTTGCTTCAGGAGCGTGGAGCGTATATGGCATCTCTCGGTTACCCCGTGCCCATACAACGGGACAAGGGGGCATGCAATTTCTTTGTTGAGTGCGCTGGAAGACGCAAGAACGTGTATTATCAGGACGGACAGTATTTGATTGGCGGACAGATGGAACGCCTGACGGTGGATGCCATGCTGGCACTGCTGCACGAGGCGCCCGAACGTTTTTCGCCCAATGTTGCATTGCGCCCCATTGTTCAGCAACAATTGTTTCCGGCGGTTGCGTATGTGGCCGGGCCGGGCGAAGTTGCCTACTGGGCGCAGTTACAGCCCCTCTTTGACCATTTCGAGACGGCGATGCCGGTTGTTTACCCGCGAACGCGATGCCTGCTTACGACCCGCAAGGCCAATCAACTGATGCAGCAATATGGTTTTGACGCTGCAACGGTGTTGTCTGACGATGATCTGCTTGCACGGGCCTTACGGCAAGGGGGGGGCAACCCGGCACTGAAAAGATTTGAGCAGTTGTATCCGCAGTTTGAGGATGCGCTGACCCGGTTGACCCGTGGTATCGGCGAATGTGACGACCTTCATGGTGTTGTTCGTGCATCACGGCAATTTGAACGGCGTACGCGGATGAATGTGGAGCGATTTAAGCGTCGGCTATTGTATGCGGATACCGAAAAACGACGTACGGCGGAAGCGCGGGTGGAACGTTTGCGTGCATTGATGACGCCCCGGCACATGCCGCAGGAGCGGGTGCTTTCCGTGTTCAGTTTTATTTTTGAGCATGGCTGGCCGCTAATCACGCGCATGCAGCAGGTACTTGAGCCGGATACCGTTGAATTACAGGAGATGGAATTGTGAGTGAAACGAAGAAGACAGATGTGGATGTATTG
>SKQZ01000110.1 GCA_007118765.1 Candidatus Hydrogenedentota bacterium | reverse complement strand
TCCGCCCGAACCCGTTGATGCGCCCGCCCGCCAGGCCGGTGCGCGGCGATTGGCGCGGCTGTTGCTGATTGCCCCCGTGGCCATCCTGTTCGCGGCGGGCATCGGGTGGAGCGCCCATCCCACCCTTTCGCGCATGCACCCTACCGTACGCCTTGCCGAACGTGTTGCCGCGGAGGAAGCGGGGGTGTATGACGAGATGACGACGGAAAGCGAGGCGTTTCGCGAAGGCGACCAGCCGCCTGCCGCGCTGTACGCGGAAGCGCATGCGCTGAACGAACGGTTCAAATACGCCGGCGCCGTCTTGGGCATATTCATGGGCATTGCCGTATGCGCACGCTTGTTCCGGCTGTCCGTGTTGCGCCATGCCCGCGACTACACCATAGACAAAGGCGCCTGTCTCAGCTGTGCCCGCTGTTTCAAGTATTGCCCTGTGGAACCGCCGGAAACGGCATAGGTCGGAACGGTTCGGTTGCAGGCGTCTCACGGGAGCAAACCCGTGTTTATTCCGCCGTGGGCAACGTCCGCTTCAACTGTTTGAAGACCTCAATGTTGTAGTAACGCGCACTGGTTAGCGGCCCATACGATTCGTACTGTTCAAAAAGGCTCGCCACCGTCGCTTTCACGTCATGGCGCGGCGCAAACCCGATCTGCTCCTGTGCACGGGTGCAGTCCACTTTGTAATTGCGGCAGTCTGTCACCGCTCGTGTTTCCACCTGGATACTGTTTCCCGTGTGATATTCCACCGCCTCCTTCACCAATTCGGCGACCTGCCCCACCGTAAAGTTGTCGTAGGCGATATTGAATGCGCCGTTGATATGTTCATCCGCCTGCACGGCACACAAGAACGCGCCCGCCGTGTCGCGCACATCCACCAGAGGCCGCCATATTGCCGGGTTGTTAACAACAATGCGGCCCTCGGTCATGGCGGTCTTGAACATGGTGTTGACAATCAAATCGAAGCGCATACGCGGGCTGTGACCGTTTACCGTCCCCTGCCGCAGCGCAATGGTGGAAAAACCATCCTGCTGTTGTTGCAGCACCCCGCGCTCTCCTGCCAGTTTCGATATGCCGTAGGGATAGGCGCAAAATAACGGCGCATTCTCGTCATACAGCTTGTTTTCGGTATAGCCGTAGATGGAACAGGAAGACGCATAGATGAATCGTTTTACCCCCGCCCGTTGCGACTGAAACGCCAGATACGGGGGCAACGCGCCATTTTGCACGAAGTTCATGGCCGGGTCGTATTCGGCCATGGGATCGTTGCTCAAGCCGGCCAGAAAGATCACCTGATCGTAGCCTGTCAAGTCAGCCACATCAAGGGTAAACAGATCACGAGAGATTACGGGTATGGCGTCGGGCAGGTGATTGCCGAACCATAACAAATCCACGACGTCTGTTTCGTAGCCGTGTTCCCGCAACATGGGCGCGAGTACGGAGCCGATATAGCCCGCACCGCCCGCAACCAGTATTCGCATGGGTGATACTCCAAAGCATCGGGAGGGATGCCGCTGTATTGTGTACTATGACGGAAGCGGCCCGAGGTTACTGTGTCGGGCCGCGTTCGTGTCCTATTATGGCATATCATCCCGGTGGAATGCCTATTTATAAAGGGTTGTCGTTGTGTTCTCCCATCAAATCCGGGTGGATATTCCGGCGTGAATATGGGTACAATACGGAAGCAGGGGGATGTTGCGGAGGGTTAGCATAATTGGTAATGCACCGGTCTTGAAAACCGGCGGCTTCGGCCTTGAGGGTTCGAGTCCCTCACCCTCCGCCATTTCTTTTGTGTATGACCACAGTGGCCCCCGCGTGTTTCAGCATCTCAAATAACTGTGCTATACTCTTTTCAATCTCAGGGCTCGCGTTGTATAGGCGGGCACCCAATACAAGCGCTTGGAACAAATGGACGGATCAATGAAAACAGACAAAACATCCTCTCCCGCAGACATAAAAGTAGACATCAGCCGTTCGAAATCAGCGGCCGTGGGATCTGACCACGGCATCTCCCCCGGGGAACTGCGCGAAATGGAACCGGCGGTGTTGGCCGCGCATAAAGTGCTGCGCCGCGAACGCCGTGAGGGCACATACGGCTTTTATGATTTATACAAGGACAAGGCGGCTTTTAAGAGTGTAAAGCAGGCCGCCGAGCATTTTGCCGCATTCAAGTATGACAACCTGGTGGTGTTGGGCATTGGCGGTTCGGCGCTGGGGATTACGGCGCTGCATACGGCGCTGTCCGAACCGTACCACAACCTGATGACGCGCCGCCGACGCAAGGGGTTGCCGCGCTTGTTTGTGATGGACAACATAGACCCGGACACCTTCCGCGCCATGATGCGCGTGTGCCCGCCGGAAAAGACCCTCTACAACGTGATATCGAAATCCGGCGGCACCGCCGAAACCATTTCGCAGTTGATGATTGTGGTGGCGGCCCTCGAAAAGAAGCTCGGCGCCAAGGCGCTCAAGGATCATCTGGTGGTGACCACCAGCCCCAAAGGCAAAAATGCGCCGAAAAGCCTGCTTCATCCCGTGGCGGATGCGTACGGGTTGCACACCTTCGATATCCCGCTGAACGTGGGCGGCCGTTTCTCGGTGTTTTCGCCGGTGGGCATGTTTCCCGCCGCCATGCTGGGCATGGATCTGGATGCGATGCAGGCAGGGTGTGCGGCCATGGACAAGCGATGCGCCAAAGGGTCGTTGATGGAGAATCCCGCATATTTGCGCGCCGTCGTCCACTACCTGTTGGATACGCGCAAAGGAAAGACCATGTCCGTTATGATGCCCTATGCCGATGGTCTGCGGGACGTAGCGGATTGGTATCGGCAGTTATGGGCGGAGAGTTTGGGCAAGCGCAACGATTTGGACGGCAACGCTGTCTTTGTCGGGCAAACGCCCATAAAAGCATTGGGCGCAACAGACCAACACTCGCAGGTGCAACTGTATCGCGAAGGCCCCAACAACAAGATTTTCAACATTATTGAGGTGCGCCGTTTTTCGCGGTCATTGCGTATTCCCGAGGTGTTGACGTCGGTTCGGGAGCTGGGCTATTTGCGCGGCAAGACGATGAACAAATTGATGGCGGCGGAGCTGCGCGGCACGCTTGACGCCTTGAAAAGCAGCGCACGTCCGGTCGTGCGCGTCACGCTGCCGCGGCTTAACGCGCATTCGTTGGCACAACTGTTGTACATGCTTGAAGTGGAGACGGCCATGGCCGGCCGCTTGTATCATGTAAACACCTTTGACCAGCCGGGCGTGGAGGAAGGCAAACGCATTGCCCGGCGACTGATGGGAGGCGACGGGTGATATCGCATTCGGCTCGGAAACATACGGTAAACGGCCCCTATGACTTCACATGGGCGCGCCGCATACGACACGCTTTCCGGCTGATAGTGGTGTTGGCGTTTGTTTTTACCTTCGCCATGTGGTTTTCCGAGAGCTACCTGCGCTACGACACCAGCGAGACCCAATATCGCATGGCGCTGACATTGCACCCGGCCCAGGCGCGGCCCATCCTGCGCACCGTTGTGCGCCGCGAAGAAGCGGTCAATGAACAGCCGCCCGCCCGGTATGTGGAGGCGCTGGCACAGGTGGAAGAACCGCACAATGTGTTGGAGCAATACGAGCTGGCCTACAGACTGAACCCGCGCAACGCTTCACTCATCATTAACTACGGCACGGTGCTTTACGAAAACGAACAATACGAAGAGGCACGTGAACGCTTTCGCGAGGCGGGCGTCAATCCTCCGCGCAATGTGTTGCCCCGCTATCTTGAGGCGGCGGCGCTGGCGGCTGGCTTGCAAGCGGATGCGGACCCGACCGACTTGATTGCGCTCATCACACGCGCCAACGCTTCCGAAGACCCCGTCCTGTTCCCCGAACCCCTGTGGCATGAGAGCCTGCCTACCCACGGGCGGCGGCATCTGGAATTGCGGCGTGAAATCGCCCGGCGCATGACCGAACCGTTGCTGGATTGCGTCGACATGATTATCGCCCGCGCCAAAGAGGACATGGAGCAAGGCGCGTTGCGCGATTGGGACAACTGGCTGGAGAATATCGCAATCATGGGGGTGCGTCTGATGGGCGAAGGGGAAGAGGATTCGCCGCCCACGACCCTCCAGTTAACCGCGGCACTGACAATACAGCGGGATGCCGAACAGTTGCGCGCCGCATTGGTCGAAAAGAAAGGCGGTGTTGTGCCGTCGTCCCTGCATGAATCGCTGGCCCGGTATGACGAGGCCCTGAAAGCCTTGAAAACATTTGATGGCGGCTATCATCAATTGCTGACGCTGCAATCGTTCCGTCTTGCGCTGCCCTTTACCTTGTTGATGGAGGCCGCCTTTTGCTTTCTATTCTTTTACGCATTGGGGTGGTTCCTGCACCACCTTGGTTCCGGCGGCAAAAGCGCCCGGGCCGTGCCGCATATATGGATAGGCAAGGCCCTGCCCGTCATGGGCATGCTGGTGATGCTCGCCTTGCTGGCAACGCTCATGGTGATGCACAACACCCGAACGCACACCCCGTGGGAAGCCCACATCCCGTTGCTCTGGCGCAGCATGCTGGCGGCGTTGTTGGTGGTGGGCGTGGCATACCCGCCCTTGGTCGCCAAGGTGGGCAATATGTTCGAACGCATCCGGGAAAATGAAAACGGCTCGAAAGAACCGGCGTCAACACCGGGAACGGTCGCCAGGGTGCGCCAATACACAGGCGTATACGGATGTTTGCTGCGGCGGTACATGGG
The DNA here is from genome assembly GCA_007118765.1 of Candidatus Hydrogenedentota bacterium. GTDB lineage: Bacteria > Hydrogenedentota > Hydrogenedentia > Hydrogenedentales > CAITNO01 > SLFT01. The sequence goes on along the minus strand of SKQZ01000110.1, from coordinate 7,749 downwards.
CATCCTCATCGGCGGACTGGTCATTGTTGTGTGCCTGTGGTTGTTGACGTATCGCATTGCCTATGATGTCTACCCCTTTCAAATGGAACTGATAGCAAGCAGTGTTGGCATGGATACGGCAACCCTCATAGACGAAGTGCAGCGCTATCTGGCGGCGCCATAATGCCGACCGGCATCTGACGAAACGGTATGCGACCCCCAACCGACAATACATGGCGTCTACACACCATTTGCCCGTACTTCACCCGTTTCCCCCTGCGCTTCCCCTATGAGCGGTTGCGGCGGGCACATGCCGGACAGTGGGTTCTTGATCCCTTTTGCGGCAGTGGCGCAACGGTATTCGCCGCACGCTTGCATGGCTTGGGCGCGGTGGGCGTTGACAGCAATCCTGTTGCGGCCGTTATTGCCCGAGCCAAATGCTGCCGCCTGACCGCCAGGGCCGTGACCGCGCACGCCGCCGATATTCTAACGGACACAAGACCGGTCGAAACGCCCACAGGTCCCTTTTGGGAAGCCGCCTACGCCCCCGAAGTGTTGCGGGCCTTGTGTCGGTTTCGCGCTCACTTTTGTGCGGGCCTAAAGACACCGGCGGATGTGGTGCTTGCCGCCCTGCTGATGGGCGTGCTGCACGGCCCGAAACACAGCGTCATACACTGTTGCTCAAACCACATGCCCGCCGATTTTGCGCCGTGTCCCCATCGCATCATGGCCGACTGGTCCCGCAGCGGCGCACGTCCGCCGCATTGTGATGTGTATGCGATGATTGCCCGCCGCGCCGCCTATCTTCTGGCGGCACAACCCGCCAGAACACCGGGGGCAGTGTACGAAAACGACAGCCGAAGCGGTTGCTTTGCATCTCATCGGATTCGTTTTGACTGGATAATTACGTCGCCGCCGTACTATGGGCTGGACAGTTTTGTTGCTGATCAATGGTTGCGACACTGGCTGATTGGAGGGCCGGCGCAGCCCGATAAAAACGCCGTTCGGCAGATAGCCCAAGACACGCCGGAGCAGTATGTGGCTGATTTGGCAACCGTGTGGCAGCACGTTGCAACCGCATGTCGGCCCGGCGCACGGCTTTTGGTGCGCGTTGGCAACCTGCCCGGCATGGACGCGCCCCCGGCGGTGGAACTGTTGAAGCACTCGTTGCGACAGGCAGCGTCGGGCTGGAAGATACACACCTGCCGCACAACAAAACCGCCTCGGCGTTCCCGCCAACCACGGGCGCAGTTTGCAGCGCCCGCCCCCTGGCCGGAAAACGAAACGGAACTCTATGCGCAGTTGATGCCATGAACCTGAAGACGACCTGTCGAAGCACACCGCGTCTTTTGAAAGGGTGCATTTCCGGCATCACCGTGGCGGATCACGTCAACACAATTTTGATCTTTCTGCGGAGCATAGGATAGAATACAGGCGGTGGAGACACCTATGACGGTGTTTCCCACCATCCCTTTCGGGGCTGGAATAGCTCAGCTGGTAGAGCGCGTCACTCGTAATGACGAGGTCCGGGGTTCGACTCCCCGTTCCAGCTCCATTTTTCTTTTTCGGGGCGTTATGTGCGCACATGCGCGCCGCGGCGTTATTGGCGGGCCTCGTCGCGCAGGGCGAGCAATTCTTTCATCACCTCATACAGGTCGGGCTGTGCCTCGCGCACGCCAAAGGCATCATGCATCCGCTTGTATAATTCAAAAAGCCGGTTGTAGCGTTGCCGGTTTTCGGGGATGGGCTCGTAAACACGGTCGTCCATACGCGCCATGGCCGCGGCCGCCGCATCGAAATTATCGTGGCCGCCCGCTTTTTTTCCGGCCACCACCGCACCGGCCATGGCCGCACCGAGCGCACAGGTCTGGGCGCTTTGGGATATTTCAAGGGGCCGCCCCATCACATCGGCGTAAATCTGCATGAGCAGCGCATTCTTGCCGGAGATGCCGCCGCAGTTGACGATCCTGTCCACGGTCATGCCGTACTCAATAAACCGTTCCATGATGACCCGCGCACCAAAGGCGGTGGCCTCTATCAATGCGCGATACACTTCTTCGGGGCGCGTATGCAGGGTCATGCCGATAACGCCGCCGGTAAGACGTTGGTCTACCAATACCGTGCGATTGCCGTTGTGCCAATCCAGCGCCAGCAGGCCGCTTTCGCCGGGAGCAAGCTGCAACGCCTTTTCCGTCAGCGTTTCATGGGTCTCCCCTTCCGGACGCATGTAACTGACAAACCAGTTGAAGATGTCGCCCACAGCGGACTGGCCCGCCTCCAAACCATAGCATCCGGGCAAGATGGATTCCGGCACAATGCCGCAGAGCCCGGGGATATCGGGCAGTTCCGTGGTCATGGGCGCCACCAGCATGTCGCAACAGGAGGTGCCAAGAATCTTGACCAGCACACCGGGCTGAATACCGCTGCCCACCGCGCCCAAATGCGCATCAAAAGCGCCCATCGCCACCGGCGTGCCTGCGGGCAGCCCGAGTTTCCCGGCCCATTCATCCGTCAGACCGCCTGCGGCGTCGGCGATATTGTAGGCGTTGTCCGGCAGGGTGTCCCTGACCCGCGCCAGATCAGGATCAAGCGCCTGGATAAATTCCATGTCGGGATACCCGCCCCACGCCGGATTGAACATGGCTTTGTGGCCGGCGGCGCAGATGCACCGCTTCAGGCTGTCCGGGTGGTCGGTTCCGGTAAGCACGCCCGTCATCCAGTCGGCATGTTCCACCCAGGTATACGCGGCATCGAACACGGCGGGCGCGGTACGCTTGCAATGCAATATCTTGCTCCACATCCACTCCGACGAATACGCGCCGCCGCATTTGGCCAGATACTCCGGACGCATCTTCTTCGCAAGCGCGGTAATTTCTGTCGCCTCTGCGTGACCCGTGTGGTCTTTCCATAGCCATGCCATCGCATCCGGGTTGTCTTTGAACTCCGGCAACAACGCCAATGGCGTACCTTTTTTATCAACCGGCAGTGGCGTTGAACCCGTGGTATCCACGCCAATGCCGATTACCCGGTCCGAAGCGAATCCGTCGGTCGCGGCGGCTTGTTGTAACGCGCCGTGTATGGCGTTCTCCACGGCCGCCAGATAATCAGCCGGATGCTGTCTTGCCAAATCAGGGTTTTTCGGGTCAAGCACGATGCCTTTGTCGCCGGTGGGAAACTCATACACGTGCCCGGCGATTTCTTCGCCCGTGGCGGTGTTTGCCACGATGGCCCGTGCCGAGTTGGTGCCAAAATCGAGTCCGATGGTAAAGTGTTCGTTCATGATGGGGCTCCTTCTTCCTTGTGGTTGCAACAACAATGCCGGGACAAGGCATCCATGAGGCCTGCGTGATCTTCGTCGCGGCGGCTGCCCGTGCGACCGCAGTAGTTTTGATTATAGCCCAGCAATGCGGTAAGGGCGCAACCGGCCAACCCGTCCCGCGGCATCACCGCACATTGCGCATAATGCCGACGGTGTTTGTTTCCCAGAACGCCACGGCGATGTCCGGGCGCTCATCGTTGTCAAAATCCGCCACATATACGGCGCGGGGTCGGCTTTCCGAAAAGGAATACACTTCGCGCCGGAACTGCTGCGGCAGCGTACTGTCATCAGATTCATTGAATAGCACCACAACACTGCGCGATGCGTGGCACGCGGCCACGATATCCAAACGTCCGTTGTTATTGAGATCGGCCACGGCCGTGTCCCGTATTTCATGTTCCAAAACATGCCGGTCTTTTCCAAGCATGATTTCCTGGGAAACGGGAAACGACAGGGGGCCATCGCCATAGAAGATGACGATACTGTCATCGGTGTGCGCGTGACTTACCAGAATATCCGGATAACCGTTCTTGTTAATGTCGTTCACGTGGATGGTTGTGGGCAGGGCGCCGCGGGTGGCGAATCGGTCTGTCTCCGTGAACTCTCCTTGTCCGTCGCCCTTGAACACAACCACTTCGGCAGTGGCATACATCGCCACCACAAGATCCAACACGCCATTGTCATTAAGGTCGGCCAACGCAAGGGCGCGGGGGCCGCCGGGCGCGGGCATAAACCGGGGCGCATCAAAAATCTTGTCCCGGTGCCCCGGCATAAACACCAGCACGTCACTGCTCCAGCCCGTTGCGACCAGGTCGCGCAGCCCGTTGCCGGTAATGTCACGCACCACAATATCCGTGAGCCCCGGCATGGTATACATGGGCGTTCCTTCGCCGTCGTAATGCCGCTTATAGTCCAGCAGGTCGTCGGGCGTCTCAAAGTGGAGCGGCCGGAACACCCCTTCATCCTTCAGGTTAAGAAACACGGAGATGTCGCGCTGCCGCACGGCATGGAAATTGGCCACAATAATGTCCGGCCATTTTAGGCTGTCCACATTGGCAACGGCAAGGGCATACGGCCCGAACCCTGTCTTCAGCGACGGATGGCGGCGTGTATAGTCCAGCGGCAACTCGGCCAGCAGCAGCGACACTTCATCGTTTGCCGGTCGTTCCTCGCGGGGATCATACAATTCGCCCCGGTCCACCGTGATGATGTCGAGCAAACCGTTGTCCGTCAGATCAGCCGCCGCCAAGGCGTTGGGGTTGGGCCCCACCTGATAGTAGCGGGTGGGCATGGCAAAATAGCGGGGGCCGTCCTGAGCCGAAACCTGTACCGTGGCGCAGAGCCACAGCATAAGCATGACGGCGAAACCGATACGGCCTTGTTGCAGAACAGACCTCATGGCGTATCCTCCGCGCCGTGACGCGCCCACAGCGCGGCCAAGGCAATGGCGGCGCAGAGACTGCCTTCGCGGGCCGTGCCGCGTCCGGCAATATCGTAGGCGGTGCCGTGATCGGGCGACGTGCGGATAAAGGGAAGCCCCAGGGTTACATGGACGCCGTCGTCCATAACGATGAGTTTGAAGGGAATATGCCCCTGATCGTGATACATGGCCACCACCAGATCAAATTCACCGGCGTACATGCGCTGAAAGACCGTATCCGGCGAGAAAGGGCCGGCACAGTGTATGCCCGCCTCGGTTGCGTCGGCGATTGCCGGCACAATTGCTTCTGTTTCCTCTGTTCCAAATACGCCCGCCTCGCCTGCGTGGGGATTCAGCCCCGCCACGGCGATGCGCGGCGCGTCAAACCCAATCCGTCGCAACACGGCGGCGCCCGCTTTGATGGCGCTGAACACCCGTTCTTTGGTGACGGCGTTCACAGCGTCCGCCATGGACAGATGGGCCGTAATGTGTACGATGCGCATACGCTCGGAAAAAAGACTCATGTGACATGCATGCGTGCCGGTGACGGCGGCCAGCAACGGCGTATGTCCCGCATGTGGACAGCCTGAAAGCAACATGCCCTCCTTGTTCACCGGACACGTTACCATCCCGTGAATTTGCCCCGCAAGCGCCGCATCCGCCGCCGCTTCAATCCACTGCGCCGCACAGCGACCCATGGCCGCATCCAACACGCCCGGACGCACGGGCGGCGGCGCACATCCTGCATCGTATACCGGGATGCTGTCGCCGTCACAATCTGCAAGCGCGTCCAAAGATGCGATTGCGTGACACGGGGGCATGCCCGGCGCCATGTCGCGCATGGATGTCAGCACCGGGGCGCTGCCAAACACCACCAGCGAACAGGTTGGACAAGCCGCAAGCCGCGCCAGGGCCTTCGCCAGCAGTTCCGGCCCGACACCGTTGCAATCGCCCATGGTGATGCCCAGTATGGGGTTGGATGCGTTTGTTGTTGGTTCAGACATGGATGCTCTTAATTCATGCGGCCCTTCCGCCGCGCTTACTCCTGTTGCACACTATCAGGAACATCAAGGCAATTCAACATCAACCACAAAAATCTGGCTGAAATCCTCTCCTGCATAATTGACACGGCGTTCGCCCGACGCGTCCACCGTTGGAACGCGGCGATTATACGCTACTTCCCGTCCGTCCGGCGAGATAACCGGCGCATACCGCTCAATGCCGTCGCCCCGGGGCGTCAGAAAACGTGTGCGTCCGAAGTTGTCTCCCGGCGCGACGCATGTCAGGGCCAACCCGTCATCGCTTATGGAAAGAACATGATTGCCGTCGGGATGCCAGCGCAGTCCTGCTTCGGCGCCTTCCGGCAGGAAAATGGCCTGCCGGGGACGCATGGCCGCGTCGGGATGCTTGTCGCTGCCGTCTGCGGCAATGATAAACACCTGTGTACGCCCCTGCTCGTCCCGACCGAAATAGGCAATGCGATCGCCCTCCGGCGCGCCGCGCACAATGCCGCCCGCCCACTCATGGGTCAGCCTGCGCACATGCACACCCGCAGGCGGCGTTGGAAACCGTTCGGCGCTGCCGGAATCCGCCGTCGTAATGTCCACATCAAGCGGCGCCTCCGCCACGAACAGGGATTCCTGATAGTTCTCGCCGTCATCATCGCGCACCACACCGATAAAGGCCCGTTGCGTTCCCCGGGCATCCACCCACGAATCGCCGTAGGCCCGTTCGAGTTCGCCCGGCTTTGCCGTGCCCTTCGGAACAATGGGCACAAGCATGGCGACGTAATGGCTCGCGGGCGCGGGCGCATCAGCATGGAGTTCCATATACCCCACGGTGCGATCATACTGCGGCAACAACGCATCGTTATATGTGAATCCGATCCGATTCCCTTTGCGGCTGTATTCATGTCGGTGTGTGCCGCCCCGATGGGCGCCCGGCAGGGTATCGCGTTCCGTGGCCACGTCGCGTTTATCAAGCCATGAGAACGCATATTCCCCGTTGTGCAACATCCGCAGACGGCCATCCCGTTCAATCACTTCACCGTCTAGCGTTATCCGTCCGCCGTTGCGATTCCACTGCGCATACGGCCCGCGCGATGCAACCGTGCTCACAGGCGGGCCATGAATAAAGGCCACTTCGGAAGCGACAAACGCAAACGACACGGCGCCCACGCCCGGCGCAGGCGCGTCGCCCAACACAATTTCATCGGGCTCATACAACACAATTTCGCGCCCCGTAGCGCGTTCCAGCACTTCAATGGTGGTGCCGTGTTCAATGCCCGGCCCCAACGTTTCACGGGTGTCGTAGCAAAGATAGCGACCATCCGGAGAATAATTGTCGTTGTTGTCCAGCTCGTGGTTGCGAGCCGAGAAGGTTAGCTGCTGTTCCTGTGCCTCCGGCGCATCTTCCATCGGCATGCCGACAACCACCGAGGCCACCGTCATTATCCCGGCAAAAAAATACAACATAATAGCTCCCATCGTTTGTTGCTTGAACACCTGAAATTATCCAGTTAAGACGAGAACGGCCGGCGCGTTCCCAAAAAGGCGCACTCCCAAACCGGCGCGCTCTGAAACAGGTGCGCTCTGAAACAGGTGCGCTCTGAAACAGGTGCGCTCTGAAACAGACTCGTTCCCAAATTCCCATTTGGGAACGCACTCTCTCTTGAAGTTCTACTTCCTCATAGTGTCCTTGCATCACCTGCAAATACCCTGGCGTCACAGCGGATGCAAAGTCGAACTTTGCAAACTATTGGGTTCCCAAATCGGAATTTGGGAACCAGCCCGAACAGAATGGCTCCCATCGTTTGTTACTTGAATACTTGGTAGTATCCAGTTTAGGGGGGAGCGATTCCAGTTTTGTGCCGCCGAGGGAATCCGCCGTACACGGCCGGTTGGACGTTAACCCGGATATTTCATCAAGTTTCGTCGTGAGCCTGTGAAGATTGTGCCAGAGCAGGTGTTTTGCGCAGGCCGCCGGCTGACAGCGTGTTAGTACACGTCGAAGTCGGCGGGCAAGCAAAGTG
>SKQZ01000382.1 GCA_007118765.1 Candidatus Hydrogenedentota bacterium | reverse complement strand
CTTTACCGACCAGAAGATACTGCTTGCCGAAACCGATGCGGTCACGGTAATTTCCGCCAATCCACAGACCGGCTTTGAGCCTTTTATTGACAGTATTCTGCGCATAATTCAGGATCAAGGCAACCGCAGCGCCTACCTCTTTGACTGCATATCGCCGTTGGTCGCCGATTGGTACAGCGACCAGATGGTGGGGAACTTCTTTGCAATTGTTTGTGCGGCCTTGCGTGCGGCCAATGCCACGGCCTGCTTCTCCATCCTGCGCAACCAACATTCCCAGTATGCAACCGACCCCATCACCCAAACCGCCCATGCCGTGCTTGATGTCTGCCATTTCAAGGGGCATCTCTATGTGCAACCGCTGAAACTGGAGTATGAAACGGTTTCCTGCCGTCACCGGCTTCATGTGTGGGGACATGACGGCTTGCACCCTGTGCTGGACAGCCATAGCGCCGCCGCAGTACTCACCAGCAGCAGGCGCGACAACCTTGGTCTTGCTCGCCATCATCTGGGCGTTTGGAGCCGCACCTTTGTGGAAGCGGAAGCGCTCTTGCGGACAGCCCGAAACGATGCCGGCTGCGACGCCAAAATACAAGCCATGCGCGACCGCATCCTGCGTATGGCCGTATCGCGGGACGAGCGGGTATTGCAACTGGTGCACAAGTATTTTAGTCTGGAAGACCTCGTGTTTCTGGGCACGCGCATGTTGGGCACCGGCCTCATCGGCGGCAAAGCAGCGGATATGTTGCTCGCCCGCGCTGCGCTCGCGCAACAAGATGCGCAGTGGCACAACATTCTGGAGGCGCATGATTCCTTCTTCATTCCGTCCGATGTCTTCTATACCTTTCTCGTGCAGAATGGGGTATGGCCGTTGCGGCGTCAACTGTTGAGCGCCCCGGGCCGCCGTGACATCGCCAAAGAAGCGCAGCGCCGCATTCACAACGGCACGTTCCCGCCGCATATCATGAAACGGTTTTCGGATATGCTTGATTACTTTGGCGAGACGCCTTTGGTGGTGCGTTCCAGCAGCTTGTTGGAAGACAGTTTCGGCAACGCCTTCTCCGGAAAATATGAAAGTGTGTTTTGCATCAATCAGGGACCCCGCGCCGCACGTATAGAAGAGCTCGCGGCGGCGATACAAACGGTATATGCCAGCGCCATGGACGAAGATGCCCTCGACTACCGCGCCGCACACGGTCTGCTGGAACGCGACGAGCAAATGGCGATATTGGTGCAACGGGTCGCGGGCGCGTTTCATGGCAGCCGCTATTTTCCGCACCTTGCCGCCGTCGGGTTTTCTTTTAATCCCTATGTCTGGCACGAAGACATTGATTCACGGGCGGGGGTGCTGCGTCTGGTGTTCGGGTTGGGTACGCGCGCCGTAAACCGGTCCGATGATGACTATACGCGGTTGGTGGCATTAAATGCGCCCTTGTTGCGACCGGACCATCATGAAACGGATTTGCCCGCCCCGGCACAACAATGGGTGGATGTGCTCGATCTGGAGGAGGGCCGGGTTGTCTCCGCGGGATTCCGCGAGATCGCCCCCCTGACGCCCACCGATATCCTGCAAATATTCGCTTCGGAAGACCAGGAGCTGCTGCGCGCCGCCCGCAAACACAAATTGCGCCGTCCCTTTGCGTTTCGGCTGTCCTTTGAAACGTTGCTGGCAAAGACGGATTTCCCCGAGAAAATGCGTGTCATGTTGGCCACCCTTGAAGAGTCCTACGGCGTTCCCGTGGACGTGGAGCTGGCCGTGAATTTCACCGCGTCGGGCGACTATCGCATCAATCTGTTGCAGTGCAGGCCCATGCAGGTGAAGGGGGTGAATCATCCCGTACTGCCGAAACTCGAGCCCACCCGCGAGCAAATCGTTATCGAAACCGCCGGCCCCGTAATCGGTCGCAGCCGATTCATCAGCATTGATTACCTGCTCTACATTGCACCGACTCGTTACTCGGCCTTGCCGGAACGTGACCAGTATGCCGTAGCCCGCCTGATTGGCGAGTTTAACCGGCGGATCGCCGCTCATGACTCACGGGGCAACCTGATGTTGGTGGGACCCGGACGTTGGGGCTCCACCTCGCCCGCGCTGGGGCTGCCCGTCTCTTTCGCCGAGATTAACCGTGCCGCCGCCATTTGTGAGATTCTGGCACTGCGCGATGACCTTGTCACCGAAGTGTCGCTCGGCACACACTTCTTTAATGACCTTGTGGAAGTGGATATGCTGTATATGGCGGTACAACACGATGACAAACGTGTCATATTGAACACCGACTTTCTGGAAAACGCGCCCAACCGCCTGATAGCGTTGCTGCCCGGGGCCGCCCAATACGAGCATGTGATACGCCTGGTCGAAACGGGCGCCGACGCCAACGAACGCCTGTTCCTGCGGGCCGACACCATTAAACAGCATGTATGTGTGTGTCGCCTGTAAAGGCACCATGAAATGGAGGTTCCGCAATGCTGTTACCCGTTGCCAATCTGATGTGTACCATGATGATAACAGGCCAGCTGGCCGTGGCGTTGCTTCAAATGCACCCCGACGGCAACAATGTGGCGGCCAATTGGGAAAAGGCGGAGGCGTTTTGTCGCGAGGCGGCCGCCGACGGCGCGGATATCGCCCTCATGCCGGAAATGTGGAGCATCGGCTACACACGGTTTGACCCTGATGCACCCGGCGCACGCGAACGATTCTATGAAGATGCACTGGCACGCGACAGCGCCGAAATACAGCGTTTTGCGGCGCTCGCCAACGAGCTGGACATGGCGATTGCGGTGACGTACCTGGAAGCCCATGATCCCCTGCCGCGAAATACGCTGACCCTGTTCGACCGTCATGGCAAGGAAGTGTTGACCTACGCGAAGGTACATACCTCGGACTTCAAACCTATGGAAGCCGCCATGACCCCCGGCGACGGCTTTTATGTGGCAACGCTGGACACGCGGCACGGGCCGGTGAACGTGGGCGCCATGATCTGCTACGACCGCGAGCATCCTGAAAGCGCGCGCATTCTGATGCTGAAAGGCGCGGAATTGATCCTTACCCCCAATGCATGCAAGTTGGACACACTGCGTTTGGACCAGTTCAAAATACGGGCGTGGGAGAACGTTGTGGGCGTGGCCATGGCCAATTATCCGGCGCCGAACCACAACGGCCGCTCGGTGGCATATGCCTCGTCGGGCGAACAGTTGGTGCTGGCAGACGACCGGGAAGGCATATTCACGGCGGTCTTTGACTTGGAAGCTTTACGGGAAAGACGCACCCGCTCCATCTTCGGCAACGCCTACCGACGTCCCCATCGCTATGCGCCGCTGGTCAGCACGGAACGCGACCCGGTTTGGAACCGAATTGACGGCAACGGCAACCCGTATGACCCGTCCGTCCGTTAACCCGGATATTTCACCAGGTTTCGTCGTGAGCCTGGGAAGATTGCGCCAGAGCAGGTGCTTT
>SKQZ01000043.1 GCA_007118765.1 Candidatus Hydrogenedentota bacterium | reverse complement strand
TACGCGGGTCATTCTGTGCGTTTGAAGCGTCTATATAGCGTTCGGACTCCAACGCGACAAGGTAGTTTGTAATGGTGTGCGTCGGTATTTCCTTGGGCTCCACCCAGGTCTTGGTGGTGCGATCCCATGCTGCGACACAGCGCAAGCGGATGGCGTTCGGCCGCAACAACCATATACTGGCACTGTCCACCTCCAGTGCATCGGCGGCATGTTGCACAACATGACGTGCCGCCGTTTCAAAGCTGCCTTCTGTCAGGGTGCGGTCGCGTGAAACGCGAATAATGGCGCTTTGCTGTCGTTGGATGCGGCGCCACTGGCGCTCCTGATTGAGGGTCTCCTCCACTTGTGCCGTGACATCTTCCAACGTGCAAACAGCGCCCGCGACTTGGCCGGTAGCATCAAACAAAGGGGCGCCGCCAGAGGAGACAATGACGCGCGTACCATCCGCGCGTTTCATGGAAAACCGCACGTCGCGCACCAAGGTCTTCTTTTCCATGACCTGGCTGAAGGGCAGTTTTTCAGCATCAAAAGGCGTGCCATCCACACCCCTGATTTCCCACTGGGGATCGTCATAGGTGCGCTGGCAAATATGGGCGCGTTGCAAACGGAAAATGCGTTCCGCCTGCTGATTGGCAAACACAATCACACCGCTTTCATCCATCATGACAATGCCCACCGGGCTGGCGTTCATAATCGCCTGCACCAGATTATGCTCGCGGCGCGCTTCGGCTTCGGCATGCTTGCGTTCCGTGGCGTCACGCAACATGATCAGCGTGGCCGGACCGTCATGATAATTTATCATGATGCCGGTGGTTTCGGCGTGCCGTATTTCGTGGGAACCGGGGCGCACAATGCGCACATCCGACAACGGTGCATCTGGTTCCGGCAGCGCCGACAAATGAACCATTCCGGAGGGTCGGTCTTCGGGATGCAGATAGGGCAAGACCGAGGTGTCTTCCAGCGGGGTCTTGGCATCGCCCGTGAACAGAACGGTTGCCGCCCGATTGGCAAACAGGAAATTATCATCGCGCAGCACCACAATGCCGTCGGGCATTTTGTCCACCAGTGAGCGATAACGCTGTTCGCTCTGTTCCAATGCGGCTGTGCGCTTGCGCACCTCACGACGCAATAATTGCGCCCAAGCCATGATTACAATTAACAGGACGACAGCAACCAGAACGCCCACTTGAAAATAAAACACAAAAGGATCGGGCGCCTCAATCTCGTAGACGCCCAGCCACCGCTGCAATATCTCGTCAAACTGGCCCGTTTCTTTGAGAATCTGTAACCCTGCGTTTAATTGTTCGAGCAGCCATGCGTTGTTTGGGGCCACGGCAAAACACAGATGCTGTTGTGGAATAATGTCCGATTCCGCCTCAATAACAGTATCAAGCCCCAGTTTGTTTATTAAGTAGAAGCCCTGCATGCGCAGCAACAGCGCGCTTTCACAATCAGCGGAAGCCACACGTTGCAGCACGTCGGTGGGTGTCGGCTCGGTTATGAGGGTGCCCGCGAAAACACGGGACAACAAGTAATCGTGGGTTATTGCCCCCTTTTGTACTGCCACACACGCGTCCAATATATCCTCGAAACTTCTGAGCGGGCTATCTGCATGTACAAACAAGGAGTGGGACAGGGAAAGATAGGAGTCGCTGAAATTTGCAATGCTCTTGCGCTCTTCAGACACGAACATGGCCGTCACGCCATCAATCTGTCCGTTGGCCAGTTCAGTAAGCGTCTCACTCCATGTTCCCGCCTCAATTTGAACGTTTATTCCGGTCAATTCCGCCACGCGTCGAAGCAATTCCACGCTGAACCCCGTAAGCTCACCATCCTCAACATATTCAAAGGGCGGGTAGTTACGGTCGCTCCGAAACACATAGACGCGGTCGGCCGGCTCGTACGCAGGAACGGCGGCAAGTGGCGCCTGCCACAGACAGACCGCCATGGCTACAAGTACACAGAGGGACAAAAGCCCGGGCAGGTGAATACCACAGGATATGCACAACGAATGCCCCGCCACCTTCCTCCTATACGCAGATTTGCGTAAGACCTGCATTGCGAATCCTTGCTTCACATGGCACTGCCACAGGGCATGCCAATGTAGTGGCCGTCGCCATGCCGCATGCATGGGTCTGCCCGTGGAGCACTTCTGCCGTTTCTACTCACTAGTATCACAACCTTGCGTTGCGATTATGATACCATCTTAATGCGATAAATGCACACTTGTCAAGAATTATCTTGCCGGGACAGATAAACCCGCTGCGCCCGCACGAAATAACACCACACAGGCATCGCCTATTATTGTCTGAAACATTCTTAGATCAGTTGGGCCGCATGGCACGTTCCAAGCGGCGGCTTGGCGAAGCGCCCAATGCAACGGCTCGCTCGTAGTGTGGCCGCGCTTTTTCCGGCGCGTTCTTTTCCACGGCGTAGCACCATGCGAGATTGTAATGCCCGGGCATATAGTCAGGGGCGGCTTCCACAAGTTTTTTCGCGTGGGTGAGGGCCGTGTCCGCTTGATCGTCACGTATAAGTGCAACCACCAGCCCGTTTCGGGCAGCGTACATTTCCGGCGCCAATTCCAGTGTGCGCACAAAGGCTGCGGCGGCCTCAGGTTCACGTCCGTTCAACAGGTGGTGAACGCCGAGCGTATACAAGCCTTCCGGCGTCTCCTGTAGTCCCAAGTCCGTCAGTATCGCCGCGGTAACCCCGTCAACCGCTTCTTCAAATGTTGTCCGCAAGTGTTTGCCATCCTCCCGCGTCCATTGATCTACCGCATCTCTGTCTGATGAAAAGCGGGGCGAGAAATAGTTGGGGACCATCCGTTCCATCGGATCACGCCAGCGAATATCCGCAAACAGTTCGGTGGAGTACCATGCGATTTCGTTTCGCCATTGAACACGTCCACTGGGCACATCTGTCAGCGTACCGGCGATTTGGGCGGCCAGAATACCTTCCGGACCGTATATGCCGAAAGTCAGATCCAAGTCAAGCACCATGTCGTAGCCTGTGCGCCGCAACCCCGCCAGCCGGGCGGCACGCGCTTCGCGTGCATTGGCGAATCCCGCCGACGTGCCCTGCGGCAAAATACGCGTTATCTCATTGGCAAAATGATCTTCCACTGCCTGTGTCGTTCGCTCCTTAAAAACCTCGCCAGGATCGTACTCCCCCACTGCCTCTCGCAAAGCGACCGCGTGTCGATTGTCTTGTACCGCGCTTACCCCCGCGCCCAACACAGCCGGTATCCTGCCGCCTATCTGCATGGTTTGGCGCACCGGTGACACGGCCACCACCATATCGGTTTGCTGCATGTGCAAACTGTATGCCGGGCGCGGCGTATTTCGTACCTGTTCCGGGTCGTGTCTGTGCCGGGCTGCGGAACACCCCGCGAGAATCAGGCCAGCGGAACATACGAATACGGTGACGTACAAAATGGTGAAGCGCATAAAATAACC
>SKQZ01000238.1 GCA_007118765.1 Candidatus Hydrogenedentota bacterium | reverse complement strand
GGTGGCGGCGGAGGCACAGGCTCTGGCTCGGGTTCAGGCGCGGGCGGCGGCGGAGGGGGCGTTGGCTCTGGTTCGGGTTCCGGCGCAGGCGGCGGTGGAGGCACAGGCTCTGGCTCGGGTTCAGGCGTAGGCACAGGCCGCGCTACCGGCGTACGTTCTCCCGAAGAAGCGGGAAGTTCCGGCAGCGTGTCCGGCACAATAATGGGTGTCACCACCTGCCGTGATGGGGCGGCTGCGGTAATATACCGCGCTGCATCAGCTTGTTCAGCAGGCGGCTGTTGCGCTGGTGGGGCAGCAGAAACCTCCGGAGTGGGCACGGGCGTTTCAACAGACACATCGGGAGATTCCGGCGCGGCTTGGGTCGGCACAGTATAGGTATGCATTGCCGTCGGCGGATCTTCCGGAGGCGGTGCGGCCGCCAAGTGCTCTTCTTGTCCGCCGGTGAACCGGAACACCATGCCCACAACCAACGCAGTGATGGCAACACCTGCGAATAACGCGGTCAGAATAGGCGCCCACGGCACGTTCCCTGAAGGCGAGGAAGACCGTAACTTGGGTCTTCCCAGAAGCGCCTCGGCGGCTTCTTCCGGGGCCACGGGAACAGGTTCGTAATCGGCTTCAGCCTGTTGCTGCGCCGCCCGCTCTTCTTCCAACTTGTTTAGCGCGTCCAGTATGGAACTCATCGCGTGGTCTCCCTTTCCACACAAGCGCCCATCATGGCCGCATCACTTCGCTGGGAACGAGGGGAGCACTGCCAAAAACAGACGGCGTAACCGATTCCTCGTTATCCGGTATAGAAGACGAACGGCCAGACGGGGCAAACGGTTCCGGCAACTCGCGCACCTCCATCAAGCCACTGGCATTCTCTGATGCCGGCGCTGCATCGTCATGTGCATTGTTCCCGCTATGTTCACGCAATAATCGGAACAGGCGGCGCTCTTCCCGTTTGTCAATATCCGAATCGGACGCGGTGCTTGTCAGGTCGGGGGCCGTCTCTTCAGGCAATGACAACACCGGCAAATCCGGCAATGCCACCCCAATATCCGCTACATTTTCGGCAACGGCCTGAAACTGTTCATGCTCAACCGTTTCATTATTTTCTGCCGGGCTTTGTTTTTCATTGGCCCTCTGATCGTATGTCTCCGATTCCGAAGGCGTGGCAGTAGCCACGGCGGTCACCGTATCGGTAGCCGGTGCAACTGAAGAGGTGGGCTGTACTTCAACCGATACGGCATTGGCTTCGACCCCTCTTTGAATGCCAGTGCCGGCGCCCCGGCGTAACGACGGCGTACCGCCGGACCAACTCGTCAATGCCAAGCGCACCTGTGGGCCCGCTTTGCCGTCCCGCGTGAGCCCGGCCTCGGTCTGAATTGCGATAACGGCCTCTTCTGTCCGCCGGTCGTATACGTCGTTAACGTCTCCGGCATTCAACCGACCAAGTTCATGCAATTGCTCTTGGAAGTTCCGGACGCGAGCGCCCCGGTTTCCCGGCAGCAACACCGCCGCCTCGGGACTGGGATCGCGCCACGGCACCAAAAACTCACGCCCGTAATAAACACCAAATTCGGCCAACGACACCGTAAGACGGCGGTTGCCATCCGCTTGCAAGGTCACACTGTCATCATCAGCGCGCACAATGCCCATCCAAATGCTGTTGTCCCCTGCTCGCAGGTGCACAAGCCCCGGCATATTGATACGCAGCAATTGGTCCACGGTGGGCTGCAAATGTTCACATGCCAGGTCGTGCTTTTCAAAATACCGTGTCAACGTCTCCACCGAATCATCTTCCGGATATTCTCCGGCGAGCGTGTGATTCCAAAGCGATATGAGCGCGTCCATGCCGACATGCAAGGTTTCCTGCGCATCCAATTCGGTAAATACGCCGGCGAGCGAGTGATTCGGACGTGCCGGTGCGGCGTTGTTCAGACGGTCCATCACCAATTGCAGCGCCCCGAGCCCCTCCCCCGCGTCAACATTGGCCGGCTTATTTTCAGCATCCGTGTGCCTATCGGCAGTTGCCGCGAAGTCCTGACGGCCATCACCGCCGGCACTGTCCGCAAGCATATCGCCCGAAAGAATACGGTTAAACACATTCAGTTCGCGTGCGAACCTGTCAAGGGGGTCAACCAGATAATGCGCCAGCGCCAGCACCATCACAACCAGTATCGCCACCGACGGGCTGGGAGCAAAGCGCCGCCAGTTAAGGCGTGCTTTTTTCGGTACGCCCACCTTCTCGCCGCGAATCTCGCGGGCGGCACGTCGCACAATACGCGCCGTAATAATATGCTGCTCACGGGTATACCCGATTAACAGGGCGCGGTCGCATAACGCATTTATCATGCGGGGCACCCCACCGGAATGGCGATACACCGACTTGATGGCGCCCTTCGTAAAATTCAACCGCTTGCGTCCCCCCGCCACATGGATGCGGTAAGCGATATATTGCAGTGTTTCCAACGCATTCAGCGGCTTTAAGTGATACCGGGCCGTAATACGTTGATTCAACTGCCGCAGCTCGTGAAGCGCCAGCTTCTCGGCCAGTTCGGGCTGACCAATCAGTATGATTTGCAACAGCTTCTCGGAATCGGTCTCAAGGTTGGACAGCAACCGTATCTGCTCCAACACTTGGGGCTCCAAGTTCTGGGCCTCGTCAATCACAAGCACACTGTTCTTTCCGTGTGCCGCGGCATGGAGCAAATGCTCGTTCAACTCTTCGGTCAAGGCCAGCACATTATCCGCCTCGGATACAACCCCAAACTCCTGGTTGATTTTTTTCAACAACTCTATCGGATTCAGGAAGGGGTTAAATATGAAGGCAACCTGCGTGTTGGCGTCCATCTGGCTGAGCATATTGCGGCAGAGTGTCGTTTTGCCCGTGCCTATCTCGCCACTGATCATGACGAAGCCACTACGGTTTTTGATACCGTAGAGCAGATGTGCGAAAGCCTCTTTGTGCTTGTCACTCAAATACAAGTATTTGGGATCAGGCGTCAGGTTAAAGGGACGCTCTCGCAAACCATAAAATGCCTCGTACATAAATCTCCGTCCGCTATAGGGTCCTGTGGCGTAACAAACGACCAGTTACCAGATATTGCATCAAACACACCTGTGCATTATCTATTGACAGAATAGCGTACCATATATCACAATTAGAATCAATTATTTTCTTGGCCAACAACACGGATTCCATCCATACCCGGAACAGGCTGCGCCATCAAAATACCTTTATCTGCGGAACGGAAGAACCGGTTTCAAAAGCAACGTCCCCGTTATGCTTCCGTATGACACATGCACACCCTGCCCTGCATGGTTCGACACAACGGTAACGCCCCGGCACGTCTCACTCCTGCCTGACCACAGTACATGAAGCCAGATTCAATCTATAACGGCACTTCCGCGTCGTCGTCTTTACAACAGGAAGAAAACATGCGTCGAATCCCCGCTTTATGGTAGTATGCCGTGTTTCATT
>SKQZ01000045.1 GCA_007118765.1 Candidatus Hydrogenedentota bacterium | reverse complement strand
TGCTTGCCCGCCGACTTCGACGTGTACTAACACGCTGTCAGCCGGCGACCTGCGCAAAACACCTGCTCTGGCGCAATCTTCACAGGCTCACGACGAAACCTGATGAAATATCCGGGCTAACACACCGCCGCTTACCCGAGAATCTTGTCCGACTCGGCTGCGTCCATATCCATGATAAAGGGAATGCCGGAAATTTTTGCCGCCTCAGGCGTGAGCGCGGCAATGTCATCGCGGGACAAATGCTCCAGGCCGAACTTTCGGCTGCCCGCCATCAACTGGCGCAACCCCTGACCAAGGCGCTCGTAATAGGTGTAAAGGCCAAGGGCGCCCGTCGGCAGGCTTTCGAAGGCGGCATCCTGCATCTTTTGCCGAAGTTCCACCGAGGTAACAAAGATGTCGTCTTTTGAATTGCCGAACCGCGACACATACACCGGCACCTGTTGCGTATCAATGGTGCGCCCGATGGTTTTCCCGACCATGGTGGCTGCAAGCGGCGCACGGGCCATGCCAATGATTTTGACATAAGGCGACCCAAGGGCCAGGCCTTTGAATATCTGGTCTTCGAAGGAAAAACCGCCCGCAAGGGCCAGCGCGGGCAAATAGTCGCCGCGCTTCGCCAACCGGTCTGCATACTGGTGCAACAAGGAGTGCAGATACACCGGCGGCACGCCCCATTCATTCATCATGCGCCAAGGGCTCATGCCCGTACCGCCGCCCGCGGCATCCACCGTCAGCAGGTCTATCTTATAACGGGACGCGAAGGTGATGGCCCGCGCCAGATCGGCGGGTCGGTAGGCGCCGGTCTTCAGGAAGACATACTTTGCGCCCGCATCACGCAATTGTGCAACACGCGCCGCAAAGGCTTCTTCTTCGACCATGCCCACGCGGGAATGCCGCTCAAACGCCTTGAATGCGCCGTGTTCAAATGCCCGGATGACATCGGGGTCGGTGGGATTGGGCAATACCACGTAGCCCCGTTCATAGAGCAGTTGCGCCTGTTTCAAATCGTCAATTTTGACCTCGCCGCCAATGTCCTTGGCGCCTTGTCCCCACTTCATTTCGACGCATTGCACGCCAAGCTGTTCAATGGCATACTCAAGGACGCCCAGATTACTGTCTTCCACATTGGCCTGCACAATAATCGCGCCGTAGCCGTCGCGTTGATGCTGTTGATAAAGCGTCACCCGGCGCTTCAGATCCGCCGTATCCACCACGCGCCCGTTTTTGAACACGGCCTCATTATCCATGCCCACCACATTCTCACCGATGGTAAGTCCCGTGCCGGCAAGGGCCGAACCAATGGCAAGGCCGTCCCAGTTGTTTTTGGCCACGCTGGTGGAGCCAATGCCCGGGATATGCCAGGGATAACGATACTTGATCCCCTTGTCATGGCCGAAGCACACATCAAGATTCACCGCCGGGAACACCGCCTTGTCGCTGTCCGCCTCCACGCCATGCGCACCCACGGCCGTGCCCATGATATTAAAGTGCGAGTAGTCCACCGGATAGGTTTTTTCGGCGGCCGTGGTGATGACGCCGTAGGGCTGGGGGTACAATACTTCGTGGCCGCGGTAGGCCGATTTGCCCACCTCGCACATGCCGATGCAACCGTCCACACAGGTCACGCACAGGCCGGAACTGGGCGTCACGGAGTCCATCGTGCGGTTCTTGGTGAGGGTGGCTGCCGAAGCGTTCATTCTTGAGTATGTGTTTGCCATGGTTGCGGTTCCTTATTGCAATCAGTCTGTTTTTATCTCACACGCGACACAAGGCGCCATGGAGCACATCATGTCATCAAAGGGGTCTTTATCCACACAAGGCGGCGCGAGGTTTGCACAGCCGCCGCAGACGGCGTTTTCCGTATCGGTATAGGTGCAGCGCAGTTGACACGCAGGACATACATACATGCACCCGCCGCACAACCGGCATTCCTCGGAGTGCTTGTCAAAGGGCGTGCCGATGTCGCGTTTTTCGCCGCGGTGACGAAATCCAATCGCCTTGGCCATCATCTGTTCTTCACACATGCGCACACACAGGCCGCACAGGATGCAATCGTCATGTTCCTGACGGAATCGTTGCTGTCGCACGTCATGCGCGGCCGCCAAATCTTGAATGGTTCTTGATTGGGGACAGGAGGCCAGCAACAACTCCAGAATCATTTTGCGTGCGCGAATCACCCGGTCGGACGCGGTGCGCACCGTTAAGCCTTCCTCGGCGGGATAGGTACAGGAAGTGACCATCTTCGCACGCGGGCCTTCGCCGATTTCCACCACGCACAAACGACACGCGCCGTAAGGCGACAAGCCGTCCATGTGGCACAGCGTGGGGATGGGCATGCCGTAAAAGCGGGCGGCTTCGAGCACCGTCGCGCCTTCCTCCACCGACACGGCCAATCCGTTAATGGTAAGATGAATCATTGCTCGGCTCCTGTTGCTTCTGCGGTTTCGGCCAATGCACAGGTAAATTGCAGGTCGCAGCGCATGCACCGGCGCGCCTCCCGGAGCGCATCCTCCGGCGCCGGCGAAGATTCCACCTCGGCGAAACTTGTTTTCCGTTCTTCCGCCGGCAGTGTGGGCGGCGTAATGCGCGTCACCTCCTCGTCCGCATCGGTCAATGTCGGCGGCGCAAGGTAGGTGTCGGGCAAATTGACGGCGGCGGCCGTCTCCATCGGCAAGCCCTGCAAATAACGGTCTATGGAAATCGCTGCCTGTTTGCCTGCCGCCAGTGCGCCCACCACCGTATTGGGGCCGGTCGTAAGGTCACCCCCGGCGAACACGCCTTTCCGCGATGTGGCGAAGGTCTTCGGGTTCACCTCAAGGCGTCCGTCTTTCTCGATGGAGAGCCCCATGGATTCAAGGCAATCGCTATCCGGTCGTTCGCCAATCGCCACGATAAGCGTATCCAGCGCAATGTGAAACTCGCTGCCCGGTATCGGAACGGGCTTGCGGCGGCCACTGGCATCCACATCGCCCAAATTGTTGCGCACACATTCGATGCCGGCAAGATGCCCGTCCTCGGATTCTATCTTCACCGGCGACACAAAGGTCTCAACCTGTACGCCCTCTTTCATTGCAGCCTCAATGTAGCGGATGCGCACGGGCGATACCAGGGTTTCAAGACGAATGCCCTCCTCAATGGCCGCGTCCACCTCTTCAGCGTAGGCGGGCATTTCGTCGCAGGTGCGCCGGTACAGAAGCATTACACTGTCCACCGTCTCCTGGCGCAATGCCACACGCGCCGCATCCACCGCGGAATTGCCGCCGCCAATAATGCCAACGCGTCCTCTCCCCCATTGTTCGCCATGCAGATTAAAGGCCCGCAGAAATTCGATGGAAGAATACACGCCGTCCAGCGTTTCGCCCTCAACACCAAGCGGCCAACTCTTGTGCGCACCCAGCGCCAGAAACACGGCGCCGTGGCCTTCTTCAAAAAGGTCGTCAATGGTTATGTCGCGGCCAAGTTTCACGCCACAACGGAGTGTGATGTTTTCGTCGAGCAGGGCCTTTACCTCCGCCCGCGCCACGTCGCGCGGCAGCCTGTACGGCGGTATGGCGGTCATCAACATGCCGCCCGGTTCGGCCTCCGCTTCAATGAGGGTCACCTTGCGGCCGCACAACGACAGATAATGGGCGGCAGCAAGACCCGCGGGGCCTGTGCCCACAATGGCCACCGACGGCGGCGTTTCTCCGGCAGGGGCGGTATCAAGCCGCGTTATCCGCCGGGGCGTAAATGCCTGCGGCGCCACCCGGTCGGTCACAAAACGTTTGAGCGTGCGGATGGCGATGGGTTCGCCGCCTGTCGCGCCGAGTTTACAGTGTCGTTCGCATTCCCGGTCGCAAACGCGGGCCGACACGCCGGGCAGGGGATTCGCCTCGCGAATAACGTTGTAGGCCGCTTCCAGTTCCCCTTGTTCTATCAACGCCACATACCGCCACGGCGGCGTATCCACCGGACAGGCGGTTTGACACGATGCGCCGGTAAGGTGGGCGCAGACAAAGGCGTCGCACCGGTTGTCCAGTACGTGACGCTCATATTCATGACGGAAATATCGCAGCGTGCTCAACACGGGGTTCGCGGCCGTTTGGCCCAGCCCGCACATGGTGGTGTCTTTAATCACCCGCGCCAACTCTTCCAGCAGTTCCAAATGCGCCGGTGTGCCGCGTCCGTTGGTGATGTCATCCAGCAGTTCGTACATGCGCTGGGTGCCTTTGCGGCAGGTAAAGCATTTGCCGCAGGACTCGCCTTTCAGGAAACCAACGAAATACTTGGCAATGTCCACCATGCAGGTGCCCTCGTCCATGACAATCATGCCGCCCGAACCCATGATGGCGCCCACCTGCGCGAGACTGTCGTAATCTATGGCGAGGTCGAAGAGTTTTGCCGGAATGCAGCCGCCGGAAGGGCCGCCGGTTTGCACCGCCTTGATCTTGCCTTTGCCCACGGCGCCGCCGCCAATGTCGTATACAATCTGCTTGATGGTCATGCCCATGGGCGCCTCGACCAATCCGGTGTGCTTGATCTTGCCCACCAGGCTGAAGATTTTGGTGCCGGCGTTGCGCTCCGTGCCCACACGCGCATAACGGTCGGCGCCTTCGCCAATAATGACCGGAATGTTGGCCCATGTCTCCACGTTGTTGATACTGGTGGGCTTGCCGTTGATGCCCTGCTGTATCGGGAAGGGCGGGCGTTGCTTGGGCTCGCCCATCTTCCCTTCAATGGAACGGATTAGTGCGGTCTCCTCGCCGCAGACAAATGCGCCGGCCCCTTCCACCACCTCAATGTCAAACGAAAAGTCCGTGCCCAAAATATGCGCACCAAGCAACCCCAGGGCGCGCGCCTGCTCCAGCGCCGTCAGCAAATGGTCAATCGCCAGCGGGTACTCGGCGCGAATATAAATGATGCCGTCCGTGGCGCCGGTTGCATAGGCGCCGATGAGCATCCCTTCAATAACGCTGTGCGGGTTGCCTTCGAGCACACTGCGGTCCATGTAGGCGCCCGGATCGCCTTCATCCGCATTGCATACCATGTATTTTCCATGACCGGTGGGCTGCTTGGCGAGCATCTCCCATTTCATGCCCGTCGGGAAACCCGCTCCGCCCCGTCCGCGCAACCCGGACGCTTTTACCTCTTCCAAGGCCCATGTCGGCGTGTTCCGGCGCAGGGCCTTCACCAGAGGGCCATAGCCGCCGTCGGCCAAATAGGAGGATATGTCCCCCGGAACCACCCGCTCGTTCCGCGCGAGGATGGTGCGCTGCTGGGTTTTGAAAAAGGGGATGTCACGTTGTCGGGGAATCGGGCTGCCGTCAATGCTGTCAATCCAGAGCAAGTCCGTCACGGTTTCGCCGCGGGCCGCCGCCTCCACGATCCGTGCGCCGTCTTCGGCGCGCAGCTTCGGATAGAACACGTCCGACGGCATCACCAGAATGGACGGCTCCATTTCGCAAAAGCCATGGCAGCCGGTAATACGCACATGGACACGGTCTGCCAGTCCTTTGCTGTCCACAGTCCGGCGCACAACGCTGATCAACTCGTCAGCGCCACTGGCCCGGCCACACGTGCCGGCGGGAATCACCAGCGTGCAGGCCGACGCATCTTGTTCGGCTGTCAGCGAGGCGACATGGCGTTCAAAATCGTCAAGAGAATTCAATCGCATCAGCGTATGTGTCCTTCAGTATTTTGCGCCACGCTGTTATCACGCGAAAACATGGGGCGCTGTTGTTGGCGGCCATTCGCAGGCGCCTACACTGCCGCAGACGTCACATCTTCGGTTTCCATCGGCGCCGCCTCCTCATCCGGTTCGGACGCGGTCTTCACCGATTCGAGAATCCCCTTCACCGCTGCGCCATTTACCTTGGAATGATAAACGCCGTCCACCACCACGATGGGCCCCAACGCGCACGCCCCCAAACAGCTGACCGTTTCCAAGGTAAACTCGCCGTCCGCCGTGGTTTCGCCGTCCTCAATCTCCAACTGTCGTTCCAGTTCCTCCACCACCATGGGCGCGCCGCGCACATGACAGGCCGTGCCCAAACACGCGCATACATGGTGTTTGCCCCGGGGTTGCAAACTGAATGCCTTGTAAAAGGTGGCCACGCCGTATACATCCACCAGCGACCGATTGGCCGCTTGGGCCACAATGCGAAGGGCTTCCTCCGGAAGATAGCCGTATGCTTCCTGTACATCTTCCAGCATGGCGATTAAACCGCCGGAACGCGTGTCATGCTTCGCCACTATTGCAAGCACTTCTTTCCGGTCTACCTGCGCTTCCATATAACTCCTTTCAATGAACCCCGAACATCACGTCCGTCAACAATACTCTTCACAATGCCAGGTGCCGCCTTCACGTTTGCGAAACACGCAGGACGCCCGGTTCTCACAATCGACGCAAAGGCCCGCCGCACGACTGGGGTCCGGCTGACTTGACGCAACATGATTGGCCTCTTGGTATCTCTCCTGACTGTAAAAGGTCCGGCACGCCGTGATGGGGCTGCTTGCTTCGCTATAAACGGCGCAACCCGTTACCCACGCACACTTGAGGCATAATGTTTCGTTTCCGTGATGGCCCATTGCCTTCCTTTCTGAAGTGCCGAACATCCGATACACAAGCATGTAACGTGCCAATTCGGTAATTCACCTGTTAATCCTGTAAGGCGCTGAAAATACACAAGAAAGCATCTGCCTGTACTCAAGAAAAGCGGGGCGTTTTGCATCATCGGGGCAAAATGCCCCGGCAGTTGCCTGTTCGCCTGCACCCGCCCATCCAGCAAAAATCACCCCGGGTGCGCACGGCGCCTTTATCATGCACCTCGTCCTGATCGCCTTCTCAATAACATCCCATAAAACATGAGGGACTCTGTATCTGATATGTGAAATCAGCTATAGTATTGTAGCCCTGTCGCGTGACATTCAAATATATGCAGAAAAATGTTGCAAACGCGCCCTTATGTTTTATAGAATGGTACTTAACGACCGGTAGGTAGTATCGGTCGCGGGCAACGCCGTCGGCAGGTGCTACACTGCATTTGCAGATTGCGTCGCCGTCGGTAGTGTCGGTAGTGTAGTAGTGTCAGGAATTGGAAACGGAAAACAGAAAGGGCGAAACCATGGCGAGAATCTTGATTGTGGATGACGACCCGGATGTGGTCGAAGCCTTGAACCTGCTGCTACGGGAGCAGGATCATGAAACCGCTGTAGCCTACAATCGCAAGGAAGGCATGCAGCAGGTGGACGCGTTTGCGCCGGACCTTATCATCCTGGATGTGATGATGGAGCAACCCGACGACGGGCTTACCATGGCCCAGGACTTGCGGCGCAACAACTTTACGAAACCCATTTTGATGTTGACCACGGTCAGCAAGGCAACGGGGCTCGACATCGGACAGGACGATGAGATGGTGCCGGTGGACGACTTTCAGGAGAAACCCATCTCCCCCGCAATGTTGACGTCCAAAGTGTCTGAGTTGCTTGCAAAAGCGGAGGGCTGAGCCATGTTAGTACCCGTACAAGAACGCCTCAGACAAGACATCGAAGGCTGGATCAAGAGCAACGGCGGCGACCGCAGCAGTTTGCTCCCCGTGCTTCAGGAAGTGCAGAAGAAGTACAGCCGTATCTCCGATTACGCCATGCAGGTGATTGCCGACCTGCTGGACATCCATCCGGTGGAAGTGCATGGCGTCGTCTCCTTTTACAGTTTCTTGAAGGAAGCCCACAAAGGCCGGTTTGAGATTCGTCTCTGCCGCACGATTTCCTGCGATATGGCCGGTCGCGACCGCGTGGCCCGACAGCTGGAGAACGAGCTGGGCATTACCTTCGGTGAAACCACGCCCGACGGACGGTTTTCGCTGGAGTGGGCCAACTGTGTTGGCATGTGCGATCAAGGGCCGGCGCTTTTGGTAAACGAACAGGTGTTTACCTGCGTGACCCCGGAAAAAGTGCATGACATCCTGGCGCACTTCAAGAAAATGATGGACATCAACGTATTTCAACAGGCGGAGGAACACTGAACCATGACTACCATGAAAACAATCACAAACACGTTAACGTTCAGTGCCGTTGATCCCGATGCAGGCTTGAAAAAGGCGCTGACAAAAAGCCGTGCCGATGTAATCGCCGAAATGAATGCGTCCGGGTTGAAAGGACGGGGCGGCGCAGGATTCCCCACCAGTGTGAAGTGGAATCTGGCGGCCGCCGCCAAAAGCGACAAGAAGGTTGTTGTCTGCAACGCCGACGAAGGCGAACCGGGCACGTTCAAGGACCGCGTGATTCTGGCTGATTTCCCCGATCTCGTGCTGGAAGGCATGACCATCGCGGGCTATGCCATCGGCGCGAAGACGGGAATCATCTATCTGCGCGGCGAATACAGCTACCTGCGGCAACCCTTGGAGGCGGCCATTGAAAAGCGCCGCGCCGCAAATTTGCTGGGCAACGATATTGCCGGGAAAAGCGGCTTTTCCTTTGATATCGTGATACGCATGGGCGCGGGCGCGTATGTGTGCGGCGAGGAAACCGCGCTCATTGAATCGCTGGAAGGGCACCGCGGCGAGTCGCGGAACCGACCGCCCTTTCCCGTGGACACCGGTTTCATGGGGAACCCCACCATTGTCAACAACGTGGAAACGCTGGCATGGGCGGCCTGTATCCTGGCCAAAGGCGGTGACTGGTTTAACAGCATGGGCACGGAGCAATCGGCGGGACGCAAGTTGTTCAGCGTATCCGGCGATTGTGCGCGTCCCGGCGTGTATGAGTTTCCGCTGGGCGTTACCATCCAGGAAGTGCTGGATGACGTGGGCGCCGACGATGCCAAGGCCGTGCAAGTGGGCGGCGCGTCCGGGCACTGCGTGCCTGCGGGCGATTTTCAGCGCACCCTTGCGTTCGAAGACATGCCCACCGGCGGCTCCATGATTGTCTTCGGACAAGACCGCGACATGCTTGAAGTGGCCATCAACTTCCTTGATTTCTTCTTGGAAGAATCCTGCGGCCAATGTACGCCGTGCCGCGAGGGCAACGAAAAGTTACTGGAAGGGGCGCTGCTCCTGCAGGAGGGACGGTGTTCGATGGGCTATCTCAAAAACCTGTGCGCTTTGGGCGAGACCATGCAGCTTGCGTCAAAGTGCGGTTTGGGACAGTCCAGCCCGAACGCCTTCCTGTCAATTGTGGACCATTTCAAAGACGAGGTTCTGGGACGTACAGCCATGGCCCCCATTGAGGGTTAAAGGAGATACTCATGAGTGACAAATCAGATACAAAACAGGCTGCTTCCCGAGCGCCGGTAAGCCAACGCGCATTCACGGTGGAAAAGCCGAAAGACACCACCGGCATTGGCAGCCAAGTCAGCATAACCATTGATGACCGCGAAATAAAGGTGCCCGTAGGCGCCACCATTTTGGACGCCGCCAAAGAGCTGGGCATCCACATCCCCACCCTGTGTTTCCATGACGACCTCTGTGTGGCGGGCGTCTGCCGCGTATGTGTGGTCGAAGTGGAGGGACAGCGCACGCTGCAAGCCGCCTGCGCCTATCCCGTGACGGCGCCGATCAACGTGAAGACGCACACCCGCAAAGTGCGACAGGCACGGCGGCATGTGGTGGATTTGCTGCTGTCCAAACACTACGGCGAGTGCTATGCCTGCGTGCGCAACAACAACTGTGAACTGCAATCGCTGGCCAAGGAATACGGCGTGGACCATTTCCGATTCGGTCATCCGGACGCGCCCATATATGATCCGGACGAATCGAGCTATTCCGTACACCGCGACATGAACAAGTGTGTGTTGTGCCGCCGCTGTGTGCGCACCTGCATAGACTTGCAGGAAGTGGGCGTGCTGGATGCCGCCCATCGCGGCGTGGAATCGCGCATTGAAACCTTCCTCGACAAGCCTCTTGCCGACGTGGTCTGCATCAATTGCGGCCAATGCGTGAATCGGTGTCCCACGGGCGCGCTGAAGGCGAACGACCCCACGGACGACGTATGGGCGGCCATTGACGATCCCGCCAAGCATGTCGTGATCCAAACCGCGCCCAGTCCGCGCGCGGGCGTTGGCGAATGTTTCGGGCTGGAGCCCGGCATCCCGCTCACGCTCGAAATGAACACGGCGCTGCGGCGCTGCGGTTTTGACCGCGTATTCGACACGAACTTTACCGCGGACCTCACCATTATTGAGGAAGGCACGGAGTTAATCCAGCGGCTGCACACGGCGCTGGTGCAAAAGGAACCCGTGGCGCTGCCTCAATTCACCAGTTGTTCGCCGGGCTGGGTAAAATTCATTGAGCATTTCTATCCTGAAATGCTGCCCAATTTGTCATCGGCCAAGAGCCCGCAGCAAATGTTTGGCGCCATCATCAAGACGTACTACGCCAAGGTCAACAATCTTGATCCCAAGGATATCGTGAGTGTGGCGCTGATGCCGTGCTCCGCGAAAAAGTTCGAATGCAACCGGCCCGAAATGAACGACAGCGGCTACAAGGATGTGGACTACGGATTGACCACCCGCGAGCTGGCGCGCATGATCAGCGAAGCGGGCATCCACCTGCCGGAGGTGCCCAAATCGCCCTTCGACGATCCCTTTGGCCAGGAAACAGGTTCCGGCGTGATTTTCGGCGCCAGCGGCGGCGTCATGGAAGCCGCCCTGCGCAGTGTCATTGAACTTGTGTGCGGCATCAAGGTGGAAGACTTGTATGATCATGCCGACATCATCCCCGTGCGCGGTTTTGAAGGGGTCAAGTACGCCGAAATCACCGTGCCCGATGTCGGTCCCGTGCCCGATATTCTGGCCCATCTCGTGCCGAATTGGGACTGGCTGAAAGGCGCCACGCTCAAGGTCGGCGTGTGCCACGGAACGGCCAACGCCAAGAAGGTGCTCGATGACATCCGCGCAGGCGGCAAGTTCAGTGAATGCCACTTCATTGAGTTTATGGCCTGTCCCGGCGGCTGCCTCGGCGGCGGCGGACAACCCATACCCACCACAGCCGAAATCCGCGCGGCGCGCGCACGCGCCATCTACTCCGAAGACGACCGTTCGGAAGTGCGCAAATCTCACGAGAACCCGGCGGTGTTGGAACTGTATGGCAAATTCCTTACCGACGGTCCCTGTGGCGAGATGAGCCACAAACTGCTGCATACCGGATACGTGCCCCGGGGCAAGTATATCCCGTAACCCATCATACGCACGCAACCCCCGCCGTAAAACGCGGGGGTTGCTTTTCAACAATCCATATCGTGCGGCGGTGCGCCGGAACAAGATGGTCATCGGGACATATCGGAACGTATCGCGCACGGTGAAAACGCCGCGCAAGCGGGGCACACCCTATTGCAGCGCGGTAAGCACACCCTCTTCACTGCCAACCACAAGCATATCGGGCAACACTGCGGGCCCGGTGATCCTGTCGCCCAGCGCCAACTCCCAAATAACGGCCCCCTCCTCCAGCTGCAGCATGTATAACACGCCGCCCGCGGCGACAAGCGCCTTGCCGCCGACAATGACCGGGGATGACGGTTTGCCCGCGAGCTCACGCTGCCATTGTATCTCGCCGGTTTCCCGGTCAAGTGCGTAAATAAATCCGTCGTAGCACGTGGCCAACACCTGTGTGTCATACACCGCAGGGGTGGAAAACACCTCATCCTCGCTGATCTGCGTTATCCATGTAAACGTGCCTTCGCCGACATCGCCGCGCATGATGCGCCCGTCGCGTACGCCCGCATACGCATGGCCGTCCACCAGCGCCACACCGCCCGCAACCTGACCGCCGCCGTTGGCAATGGGAATATCACGCAACCGGTCGCCATTCTTTTCGGAAACAACATGCAGGGCGGACGCACAACTGCCAAACACCACCACCTCACCCGCCACCGCCGGTGATCCGTCGCTGCGGTCAACGCCTTTGCT
Source organism: Candidatus Hydrogenedentota bacterium (assembly GCA_007118765.1). Classification (GTDB taxonomy): domain Bacteria; phylum Hydrogenedentota; class Hydrogenedentia; order Hydrogenedentales; family CAITNO01; genus SLFT01. The sequence continues at coordinate 677 of SKQZ01000045.1, read as the reverse complement.
GCGCCATAGTTCGGCGCCGTCTTTCATGTCAAGGCACACCAATTCGCCCAAATCCTGCTCTATCACGAAGAGCCGCTTTCTGTCGGCGCTATAGTTAGGCGCGCCACGCACGGGGCCGCCGATGTTGGTGCGCCACAACTCCTCGCCTGTCGCGGTGTCCAATGCGAAGACGTTGCCAAAATCACAGCCGATAAACAAGCGCCCCTCCACAACGGTGATGGGCGCATCCACATAGATTGGTTGCGGCGTGTCATGGCCGGGGGCCTCTATGGTGAGTTCACGTCGCCACAGTTCGTTGCCTTCGCGGTCAGCCGCCACCGCAACGCCCCGCGTGGTAACAGCAAACAGCGCGGTATCGTCCGCCACCGGCGAGACACGCACCGGCGCGCCGGTCATGACATCCCACTGTACGGCAAGTTCGTCGGGATAGGTCCACGGCGCCACACCGCGCAACGCATTGTCGCCGTGGTAGGTGCTCCAACCCGTTAAGATGTGCTCGTCGTCGGGCTGTTCCGGCGTGGGCGTTGCAACATCCGCCGTATCGTCATCGGGTTCCTCAGACGTTTCCACCACTTCTTCATCGGGGCGCTCCGTCGGCGGAAGCACGTCGTCTTCAATCCAGAATAACAACGCTGCGGCAGCAACACACGCCGCCAGCAACAAACCGAAGGCTGTTC